>JASFPB010000025.1:0-13268 GCA_050116235.1 Chromatiales bacterium
CGGCATTCCTGCTGTCCGGTGCAGATATACCGATGACATGGCGAATGCCGAATGCCCTGGCCGCGTCCAGCACGGCCTGGCTGTCATCCATGAAGAGCGTCCGCGCAGGCTCGAAGGGATGCTTGTTACGCAGGCGCTCCCAGAATCCCCTCTCCTCTTTCGGCAAACCGTAGTCATGTGATGTGACGAGCGCATCGAAGTAGTGTCCCATTGGCACGCGCTCGAGTTTGAAGGCCAGTGTGCCCGGGTGGGCATTGGTGACCAACGCAACAAACTTCTCGGACGCATGCAGCGCAGAGAGGAAATGTTCGACATGCGGGTGCATCCCGATCAGATGCTCGGTTTCCTCCTTGAGCGTCAGGATATCCATACCGAGTTCACTGCCCCAGTAATCAATGCAGTACCAGTCGAGCGTCCCCGCTTTGCTGTGGTATTTCTGCCCGAGATGCCGGGTGGCCTCCTCGAGGGTCCATCCATGTTTCTCCGCATAGCGTTTCGGCACATGCTCGAGCCAGAAATGGTTATCGAAATAGAGATCCAGCAGTGTTCCGTCCATGTCGAGAAAGACGGTGTCGATGCTGTTCCAGTCGAGGTTCAGGGGTTGATCGGGCACGGGTTTGTCTCTAGAGTCTGCGCTTGTTGCTGTTTGCCTGGATAACCATGCCCACAAAACCGCGTATCCGCTCGGTCAGAACAATTGCCGAAAGCCGCCTGTTTCGCATCGAAGAGCTGCACCTGACTTTCAGCAATGGCATCGAACGGGTCTATGAGCGCATGGTGGGTGAATATCCCGATTCGGTTATTATCGCCCCTTTCCTGGATAATGAAACCCTTCTCATGATTCGGGAATACTCGGCAGCGATCGACGATTACGAACTCACCCTGCCCAAGGGACTCGTCGACAGGGGCGAGGACTTCCTGCAAGCTGCCAATCGCGAACTGCAGGAGGAGATTGGCTACAAGGCGGACAGGCTCGACTACATCGCCCCGCTGACAATCGCGCCCGGCTATATCAACCACACCAGCCATGTTATCCGCGCAACCGGCCTGACCGCCTCGCGGCTGCCGGGTGACGAACCCGAAGAGCTCGAGGTCGTCCCCTGCAATATCGCCGAGATTAACGAGATCGTCGCACGCAACGACGTGACAGATGCCCGCACCATTGCAACTTTATACCTTGTATCAGAACCATGACCGACACAATCGATATCGATAGCCTGATTCGTACTGCCAGAGATGCCGGCGACGCCATACTCGCCATCTACAGGCAGGATTTCGCGATCTACGAAAAACAGGATGCCTCACCACTGACCGAGGCTGACCTCGCATCCCACAGGATCATCGTGGATGCGCTGAGAGAGCTCACACCGGAGATCCCGGTGCTCTCCGAGGAAGCTGCGGAGATCCCCTTCGAGGAGCGTCGCCAGTGGTCCACCTACTGGCTGATCGATCCGCTCGACGGCACCAAGGAGTTTATCAAGAAGAATGACGAATTCACGGTCAACATTGCCCTCGTCAGGGACCACAAGGCGATTATTGGCGTCGTTCACGTTCCCGCCACAGGAGTGACTTTCCATGGCGAGGCAGGCAAAGGCGCCTTCAGGACAACAGACGGCAATACCCTTCAGATCCATGCCACTGCAGAAGCCAGGTCTCCTTTACGCGTGGCAGGCAGTCGGTCACATGCCGGCAGTTCGCTGCAGCGCTTCCTCGAAAAGGTGGGCGAACACGAGATTGTCTCCATGGGCAGCTCACTGAAACTCTGCCTCGTGGCCGAGGGAGAGGCCGACATCTATCCCAGACTGGGACCAACATCCGAATGGGATACGGCTGCTGCACAGGCTGTTGTCGAGGCAGCCGGCGGCATGGTGACTGACACCGGCGGAATTCCCCTCCGATACAACACGAAAGAATCCCTGCTCAATCCCGACTTCCTCGTCTTCGGTGACAAGAGCCGCGACTGGACCAGCTATCTCTGAGTATGCCGGCGCTTGCCCGCCGGACTGGCGAGCTGTCAACGCGGCGGCGAAAGTTCGCTGCCAAAGGCCTGCTGAATTTGTCATAATCACCCACCTGAAACGAAGACAATAATCATAAAGAGCGCCACCGGAGTGAGGAACATGAAGAAAGAGACCATCTCGATCCACGCAGGCTACGAAACGGATCCGACGACAAAATCAGTCGCCGTGCCGATCTACCAGACAGTCGCCTACGAATTCGACAACGCCCAGCACGGGGCCGACCTGTTCGACCTGGCCGTCCCGGGCAACATCTACACGCGCATCATGAATCCCACCTGGGACGTGCTCGAACAGCGCGTCGCAGCACTGGAGGGCGGTATTGCAGCACTTGCAACCAGTGCCGGCAGTGCCGCAATCAACTATGCGATCCTGACCATTGCAGAGGCCGGTGACAACATCGTCGCCACGCCACAGCTCTATGGTGGCACCTACACCCTCTTCGCGCACATGCTGCCGAAACAGGGGATCGATGTGCGCTTCGCCGAGAGCGACAGCCCGGCCGATCTCGAGAAACTGATCGATGACAAGACCAGGGCGGTCTTTTGCGAGTCCATCGGTAACCCGGCAGGCAATATCGTCGACCTGGAAGCCGTCTGCGCCATGGCACACAGCCACGGTGTCCCTGTCATCGTCGACAGTACCGTTGCGACCCCTGCACTCATGAACCCGATTGACTATGGCGCCGACATTGTTGTGCACTCGCTGACCAAGTACATGGGTGGTCATGGCACGACCCTTGGCGGCATCATCGTCGACTCAGGCAAATTTCCGTGGGCGGAGCACAAGGAGCGATTCCCCATGCTCAATAATCCGGAGCCTTCCTACCACGGCGTGGTCTACACGGAGGCATTCGGTCCGGCAGCGTTTATCGGCCGCGCACGCACCGTCCCGCTGCGCAATACAGGCTCGGCGCTGGCGCCAATGAGTGCATTCCTGCTGCTGCAGGGTATCGAAACACTGACGCTGCGCATGGAGCGGCATTGTGACAATGCCATGGCCGTGGCGAAATTCCTCAAGGAACATCCGAGTGTCGAGTGGGTCAATTACGGTGGGCTCGAGGGAGACAGGTATTACGACCTGGCACAGAAGTATTTCAACGGCAAACCCTCCTCGCTCATGACCTTCGGTATCAAGGGCGGCTACGAGGCCGGCGTCAAGTTCTACGATGCACTCAAGATGATCAAGCGGCTCGTCAATATCGGTGATGCGAAGACACTCTCATGCCATCCGGCCTCGACGACCCATCGTCAGCTGACGCCGGAAGAGCAGCAGAAAGCAGGTGTCACTCCGGAGATGATTCGCCTCTGTATCGGCATCGAGCACATCGACGACATCATCGACGACATCTCCCAGGCATTCGAAGCTGTCTGATAAGGATGCCTGCTGGCTGGCGGATCACCACCGTCGGCCATGCTGAAAAGAGATCAATGAACACAAAACGCCTCTTACACATCTCCCTTGCCATGATTCTCATTCCCGTGCTGTTCGGCGCGGGTTATTTTTTCGCGGGACACTTTTTCGACAACGAGCGGGACAGGATGATGCAATACACGGAAGATTGCGATCTCTCTCGCGGACCCTGCACGCTCACGGACGAGGAGCTCTCCATCGAGGTAGAACTCGGGGGCAGTCTGCTGACCGGTGAACTCATCACTGTCTACATCACGCCCGACAAGCAGGTTGACTATGTCACCATCGGCTTCATCCAGGCTGACGAAAGCACCCAGTCAAGCCCGCGACCTGCCGTTTACGACTCATCGCTCGGGGTCTGGAAAAACGAGGTTATTCTCCAGTCGGACGATCCGTCCGAGATCAACTGGGAGATCCTCATCGCTACGCGCGAAAACGGACGCCACCATTTTGCACAGGTTCCGTTCAGAATGAACGACTGAGCAGAACCACCCATGCCGTCGACCCTGTCTATACTTGGTGGAGGTCACAGACTGCATCCATGACGATAAAAAAACCGCAACAGGTCTATTTTTTCGGAACCTGCCTCGTCGATCTCTTCTACCCTGAAGCCGGTCTCGCCGGCATGCGTCTCATCGAACGCGAGGGTGTGCGCATAATATTTCCGCAAGACCAGAGCTGTTGCGGCCAGCCAGCCTGGAACTCGGGTTATCGTGACGAGGCGCGCAGCGTTGCCGCCGCACAACTCGCCCTCTTCCCGAAAGAGATCCCGGTTGTCGTGCCGTCCGCCTCCTGTGCCGGCATGATGAAGGAACACTACCCCGCCCTTTTCCGTGGCACATCGCTGGAAGAGACGGCCAATGCCCTATCGCGACGCGTGATCGAGCTGACGGCTTTTCTCGTCGACGTGCTTGAATTCCGGGTTGAAGACCTTGGCGAACCTCGCAAAGTCGCAATTCACAGCTCCTGCTCGGCACTGCGCGAAATGCAGGTTGGCGACAGAATCGAGTCTCTGGTCTCGGGTCTTGCCCGGGTCGAGCTGGTCGAGCAGGCCTACAAGCGCGAATGCTGTGGTTTCGGCGGGACTTTCTCTGTCAAGCAACCGGAGATTTCGGGAGCCATGGCTACCGACAAGGCCAACAGTATTCGCGAGAGTGACGCAGAAATCCTCGTGAGCCAGGACTGTGGCTGTCTCATGAACATCGCAGGGGTCCTCGAGAAGCAGGGGCATGGCCCACGCTGCCTGCATATCGCCGAATTTCTCTGGGAGCGTACCCGTGCAGACGACTGACGCCGACTTCGATATCCGCATTCGCGACGCACTCGGCAACGAACGCGTGCGAGGCAATTTCCGCCGTGCCATGGACGGGCTCATGCAGCGGCGCCTCGATCTCTTTCCGGACGCTGAAGCGCTGGAATCCCTGCGCCGCCACGGCATGGCCATCAAGGCCACTGCGCTTTCCCGCCTGCCGGAACTGCTCGAGGCGCTCGAGGAAAAGCTGACGGATAACGGCATCCGGGTGCACTGGGCAGAAACGACGGAAGAAGCCAACAGCATCGTGCTGGAGATCATGCAAAGCCATGGAGCGAAGAGCATGATCAAGGGAAAATCGATGGTCTCGGAAGAGATGGGGCTCAATGAGTACCTCATCGAACGCGACATTGATGTCCTCGAATCGGACCTCGGCGAGTTCATCCTCCAGCTGGCCGAAGAGCCTCCGTCGCACATCGTCGCGCCGGCCATTCACAAGGACCGCTACCAGATCGCCGAACTCTTCCGTGAAAAATTCCCTGACATCCCCTACACAGAGGATATCGACGAGCTGACACAGAGTGCACGCACTATCCTGCGCGATCGTTTCGAGGCAGCGGAGGTCGGGCTTTCCGGCGTCAACTTCGCAGTCGTCGAGACCGGAACCCTCTGTCTCGTCGAGAACGAGGGCAACGGCCGCATGAGCACGACTGTGCCACCCGTGCACATCGCCGTGACCGGGATAGAAAAAGTAGTGGAGTCGTTCAATCAGATTCCGCCGCTTCTGACACTGCTGACACGCTCGGCTACTGGCCAGCCGATCACGACCTATTTCAACATGATCAGCTCCCCGCGCAAGCCCGGCGAAATGGATGGCCCGAAAGAGGTACATCTCGTACTGCTCGACAACGGTCGATCGAGGATCTACAGCGATCCGGAACTGCTGGCAACACTGCGCTGCATCCGCTGCGGCGCCTGCATGAACCACTGCCCCGTCTACACACGTATCGGCGGGCACGCCTATGGCACCGTCTATCCCGGACCGATCGGGACCATTCTCGAACCGCAGAAGGGCGGCCTCGACAGTTATGGCGGACTGACGACAGCCTCAAGCCTCTGCGGGGCCTGCGGCGAGGTGTGTCCTGTACGCATTCCCATCCCGAAGATCATCAATCGTCTGCGTTACGAGGCGAATCACAGCGATGGCGTCACCACTGGAAGCGGCAGCAAGCGCAAGAAAACCGAGGCGATGATCTGGAAAGCCTGGTCGATGCTCCATGCCAGACCGGCACTCTACCGGTTCATGGCGAAAACCGTTACCCGCTTGCGCAAGCTGGCGCCTGCAAATGCCGGCCCCTGGACACGTTACCGCACCGCGCCGAAACCCGCAGCGAGAAGCCTGCACGACCTGGCGCGCACGCACGGAGTCGATGATGAGTAATGCCAGGCAAAACATTCTCGCCAGGCTGCGTCATGCGCCACGGCCAGACATCAGTGACATCGATGCAGGTGCTGTGGAGTCTCCTGCATGGGACCTTGAAGAGAGAATCCGCCGCTTCACGGAGCGCATGTCTGCGGTGCGCGCAGAGATCATCGAGACGACCGAAGCGGAATGGATAGAGACGCTGAAATCTGTGTGCGGGCAAAAACAGCTCGGTAACCTGCTCTACTCACCCGCTACAGAGAGAGGTGACCGCATTCGGCGTCAACCACCACTCGAAACGCTGATGACCTACGAACGGGAAGTCGAGGCGTGGAAGTCCGAACTCTTTCACACAGTGGACGCTGCTGTCACAACGACACTCGGCGGCATCGCCGAGACCGGCACCCTGATCCTCTGGCCGGACCAGAACGAGCCGCGCATGATGTCACTCGTGCCCCCCATCCACATTGCCATTCTCGAAGCCGGCAAGCTCTTCAACACCTTCGCGGAAGCGGTCGCAACCATGCAGTGGGCCAGCAGCATGCCAACCAACGCCTTGTTGATCTCCGGCCCATCGAAATCGGCGGATATCGAGCAGACGCTGGCCTACGGTGTCCATGGGCCTAAAGAGCTCGTGATATTGCTCATCAGGAAGTGATTGCTGCAATGCAGCTCCATGTCATGGCTCCTGCGAAGGAACCTCTCCTCCGTACAGGGGGATTTTGCTGATCAATCCGAGATTGTCTGCGCGATATTGCCTGTGGCATGAGTGACCGGACCAGGCTGATTCTCTTCGGGACCTGATTTGCCGCAATGACTGCTGCAGTTGCCCCGGGCTATGCTGTGAACCATTCTCTTTCTGAAGGACCGGAGCAGGATGCAGGCCCACATCTTTTTCTTTCACCTGCTGTTGATCCTTCTGGCGGCGCGTTTTTTTTCCGAGATCGCCTCACGGATGCGCATCCCCTCCGTAATCGGAGAGATCGTGGCTGGTATCGTCATCGGGCCAAGCATTCTCGGCATCATCCAGCACGACGACATCATCAAGATGCTGGCAGAAATCGGTCTCATCATGCTGCTCTTCGAAGTCGGGCTCAAGACCGATGCGCGAAGACTGCTGGAGGCCGGTAGCAAGTCGACTCTCGTCGCCATCGGCGGATTTATCATGCCCTTTGTGCTGGGTTTCCTCGTCGCATATTGGCTGCTCGAGATGGATGCGCTTGTCTCGCTATTCATCGGCGGCACCCTGACCGCGACCAGTATCGGCATCACGGTACGGGTTCTCAGTGACCTGGGACGACAGCATCACAAGGAAGGACAGATCGTGCTCGGCGCAGCCGTGCTCGATGATGTTCTCGGCGTCCTGCTGCTCGCGCTGATCTACGAGTTTTCCATCAGCGGCGGCATCAGCCTGGCCAATGCCAGCAAGGTCCTGCTATTCGTGACGATTTTTTTCATTCTTGCCCCGCTCGCGGCGATGCTGATGTCGCGACTCATTCGCAAGCTCGACAGTATCAGCGAAATACCGGGCCTGATTCCGACAACGATCGTCTCGCTGGTGCTCTTTTTCGCCTTGCTGGCGCATTACATTGGCGCTCCGGAACTACTCGGAGGATTCGCAGCAGGCCTGGCGCTTTCCCGCCGGTTTTACCTGCCTTTCGGCATTGCCATCAAGACACATAAAAAATTCGCTCGGAAAATCGAGCGCCAGATGACTCCCATCGTCAGTCTGTTCACACCGATCTTCTTTGTATCTGTCGGGCTCTCGCTGAATCTCCGGGAGATCCAGTGGGACTCGGCCTTTGTCTGGGGGCTGACAGGCGCCTTGCTGGTCGCAGCTGTCCTCGGCAAGCTCGCCGGCGCATTTCTGCTGCGCGAGAAACTGCCACAGAAGCTCATGGTCGGGCTCGCGATGATACCGCGCGGCGAAGTCGGCATCGTCTTTGCCGAGCTCGGGAGGGTCAGCGGCATTTGCTGCAACGAAGTCTATGCAAGCCTCATCCTCGTCATCCTGCTGACCACCATGCTACCGCCCTTCCTCATGCGATGGATCTACCGCAGATGGCCGCAGCATTACAATGACGAAAGCCCGGCCCCCGGGAATATCAGAAACGCCTAGTGCTTCCTGCCAATGAGCTCTATCTGGTAGCCGTCGGGATCCTCCACGAAGGCGATGATGGTTGTTCCCGCGTTCATCGGGCCGGGCTCGCGGATAATCTTGCCGCCACGCTGACGGATTTTGTCGGCAGCATCATGGACATCATCCACCTCCAGCGCGATGTGGCCGTATCCCTCCCCGAGGTCGTAGCTGTCGACTCCCCAGTTGTAGGTCAGCTCGATCACGGTGTTGTCGGACTCGGGACCGTACCCGAGAAATGCCAGGGTGAATTCACCGTCGGGATACTCCTTCTGGCGAAGCAGCTGCATCCCGAGCACATCGGAGTAGAATTTGATGGAGCGGTCGAGATCTCCGACGCGCAGCATGGTGTGAAGAATACGCATGGACAGGACTCCTTTCTGAATGAAAAACCTGCTCCTATTCTAGCGCAACACTTTGGTTGAACAGCCCTTGAGAGAAACGGAGAATAGAAGCATGGAAAACCAGATTTCACTCCGGGAACTGCAAAAGGAAGCCGTTGCATTCCGCGCTGGCTGTGAGAGCGTCATTCTTGCGACATCGACACCGGACGCTGTGCCGGATGCAAGTTACGCACCCGCTGTGCTGGACGACGAACAACGTTGCCACCTACTCGTCAGCCAGCTGGCGCAGCACACGAAGAACCTTCTTGCCCACCCGGTTGCGAGTCTCTTGTGGATCGAGGACGCAGAAACGGCAAGAAACCCCTTCGCCCGGCGTCGCCTCGTGTTGCAGTGTGATGCCCTGGAACTCGAACGCGATTCAGTCGACTGGAACAGCATGATCGACCGGATGGAGAAAGCCCATGGCAACACCGTCCCGCTACTTGCAAGCCTTGGCGATTTTGTCATGTTTCGGTTCGAGGCTCTGCAGGGCAACTATGTGCGGGGTTTCGCAGAGGCCTATGCCGTCAATGGAAACGAACTGGCAGTCGCGCAGCGAAGAAGCCGGTGACCACTCTTTCCGAACCTGAAGAGAGACAATCAGCCACCGTAAATGCTTTCGCGAACCCTGCGTACCTCCTGACAAAACTGTTAAAATGTTGAGCTTCTATCTATCTCCGGACCGCCTGCTGTGACTGACAAGACTACCTCCCTGAGCTACCGCGACGCCGGTGTCGACATCGATGCCGGCAACGAACTGGTCAAACGCATCGGCCCGATGGTCAAGAAGACTTTTCGACCGGGCGTGCTGACAGGACTCGGCGGCTTTGGCGGACTCTTCGAACTGCCGATCGCCAAATACAGGGAGCCGGTGCTCGTGTCTGGCACCGACGGAGTCGGCACCAAGCTCAAGGTGGCGATGATGCTCGACCGCCATGACACTATCGGTATCGACCTTGTGGCCATGTGTGTCAATGACATTATCGTTGCAGGTGCCGAGCCGCTCTTCTTCCTCGATTATTTCGCCACCGGCAAGCTCAATATCGACGCAGCGAGCGACATCATCAGCGGTATTGCCGAGGGATGCATGCAGGCAGGGGCTGCACTCATCGGCGGCGAGACGGCGGAGATGCCTGGCATGTATGAGGGCGATGACTACGACCTCGCCGGTTTCGC
Source organism: Chromatiales bacterium (assembly GCA_050116235.1). Lineage (GTDB taxonomy): Bacteria > Pseudomonadota > Gammaproteobacteria > Chromatiales > Chromatiaceae > Sva-25. The sequence continues at coordinate 9,803 of JASFPB010000025.1, forward strand.
GGTCGGTATCGCCGAGAAATCGAGGCTGCTGACGCCGGAGATGGTTCAACCCGGCGACGTGCTACTGGGACTGGCCTCTTCCGGTCCGCATTCGAACGGCTACTCGCTCATACGCCGGATTCTCGAGGTTTCACAGGCCGACCTCTCCACGGATCTCGATGGCCGCTCGCTGGGCGAAGCCCTGCTCGCGCCAACACGCATCTATGTCAAGCAACTGCTGGAGCTCATGCAGCATGTCGATATCCGCGGTCTGGCCCACATTACAGGCGGCGGTCTTCCCGAGAATCTGCCGCGCGTCCTTCCTGCCGGCGTCGATGCCATTGTTGATCTCGACAGCTGGCAGTATCCTGCCGTTTTCCGCTGGCTGCAGGAGCAGGGAAATGTCGAGGAGAGCGAGATGCTTCGCACCTTCAACTGCGGGATTGGCATGGTCGTCTGTGTACCGCAGGAACAGGCAGACGAGTCCGCTGCCATACTCGAATCGGCAGGCGAGACGGTCTACCGTATCGGCCATATCGAATCTGCCGGGGGCGAACCGCTGGTGCGTTACGCGCAATCCTGATGCAGGATCGTACTGATCCGCTACGCGTTGTCGTGCTGATCTCCGGCAACGGAAGCAACCTGCAGGCGATTATCGACGCCTCCAAAAATGATCCGGGTCTCTACGAGGTCGTGGCCGTCATCAGTAACCGCGAGGATGCCTACGGGCTCGAGCGTGCCGATGGGGCCGATATCTCCACGGCCGTGGTTGATCACCAGGCCTTCGACAGCCGGGAGAGTTACGACCATGCGCTCATGCAGATCATCGATGCATTCGCGCCTGAACTGGTCGTCCTTGCAGGATTCATGCGTATCCTGACGCCGGAGTTCGTTCACCACTACACCGGCCGCATGCTCAATATCCACCCCTCGCTGTTGCCAAAATACAAGGGACTCAACACGCACCAGCGCGCCATCGACGCCGGCGACAAGGTACATGGCTGCAGCGTGCACTTCGTGACGGAAGAACTCGACGACGGACCGGTCCTGCTTCAGGCGGAAGTCCCGGTTCTCGATGGTGACACCGCCGAGTCCCTCGCCGAGCGGGTACACGTGCAGGAGCACATCATCTATCCCGAAGCCGTGCGGCGCTTCGCACTCGGTGAACTGAACCGGGTTAATAGATAGGACGCAGAGATCGCGAAGAACCGCCGAGGCCGCAAAGCATCATGTGGCGAGTACCGGGCTGTTCAGGTGACCTGCTGGCGGCTAACTCACGTCCACCCTTGAAGCGTCATCGCGAGGAGGCTTTAAGCCGACGTGGCGATCTCAAGCGGGATGCGCTCTTGAGAATCGAGATTGCCATGGGCGTCATACTGCCTCGCAACGACAATCTGAAGAACTTTGCGCACTTTGCGGTGAAGGTGTCTTCTGAAGGTGTCAGAGATTATTTTTCTCCGGAAAATAATCTCCGACACCGAACCATGCGTAGGAGCCCGCACCGCGGGCGAATGGTCTCTATCTGAAATATCGGAAGAAGTCGAAGTCAGTCACTCTGGCAAATCAAGTGGCCGGCTGACACCGACCCATATCCAGACAGCGTCATCGCGAGGAGGCAGAAAGCCGACGTGGCGATCTCAAGCAGAATGTATCCTTCAGGATCGAGATTGCCACGGTCGCTGCGCTCCCTCGCAATGACACCCTGTCAAGGTATCAGAGCAGTGCGATGCGAGAGCAGCGCATCCTGCGCGTCCCTGATTTCATCAGGCCTTGGGAAGCGTGACGCCCTGCTGCCCCTGGTACTTGCCACCACGGTCGCGGTAGGAGGTCTCGCAAACCTCGTCGGACTCGAAGAAAAGAAACTGGGCGACACCCTCATTGGCGTAGATCTTGGCTGGCAAGGGGGTGGTATTGGAAAACTCCAGCGTGACATGCCCTTCCCACTCAGGTTCCAGCGGCGTGACATTCACGATAATGCCGCAGCGTGCATAGGTCGATTTGCCGAGACAGACCGTGAGCACATTGCGTGGAATACGGAAATACTCGACGGTTCGCGCCAGGGCGAATGAGTTCGGCGGGATGATACAGACATCGGACTGCACATTGACGAAGCTGTCATCATCGAAATTCTTCGGATCGACAATAGCCGAATTGATATTCGTGAAGATCTTGAATTCATCAGCGCAGCGAACATCGTAGCCGTAACTCGACGTGCCGTAGGAGATGATCTTGCCGTTCTCGTTCTCCCGTATCTGGCCATGAACGAAGGGTTCAATCATGCGGTCACTCTCCGCCATACGGCGAATCCACTTGTCAGACTTGATACTCATCGATTTCTTTCGCGAAAAAAACTGGAGGGATTTTACCCCCGCGCAGCAGGGATTGCCATTGCCGAGGGCCGCATTGTCGGGATCGGAGTCGGTCGGTCGGGCAAGGGGTGAAAGAGCCGGAAATGCTGGTGACTGAATCTGCCACATCTAATGACCATGTCGCTGCCTCACGACCTCGTAGAGCGCGACTCCCGTGGCGACGGAAACATTGAGACTCTCGACCGAGCCCATCATCGGCAGGCTTGCGAGTGCATCACAGTGATCACGTGTCAGGCGTCGCATGCCTTTCTCCTCGCCACCCATGACGATGGCAAGATTACCATCGAGCTGCATCTGCTGCAGGTTGTCACCAGCCTCCCCGGCCATGCCGACGATCCAGGCGCGATACTCCCCGGCGAGCTGTTTCATGGTGCGGGCCAGATTCGTGACCTGGACGAAAGGAACGGATTCGGCTGCGCCACTGGCAACCTTGCAGGCAACCGGCGTAAGGCCGGCGCTGCGGTCTTTCGGCGCGATCACGACATCGACACCGGCCGCATCGGCCGTGCGCAGGCAGGCACCGAGGTTATGCGGATCCTGAACGCCGTCGAGAATCAGGATCAGTAACGGCTCTTCTGCCTTGTCGAGGATCTCTGGCAACTGCTTCTCGCCGATGGCGGCCGGCGCCAACGCCATGACGACGATTCCCTGGTGGTTGATGCCGGCTGCGAGTCGATCGAGTTCTTCCCGGGACACCTGTTTGGGCTTGATGCCTGCGCGCTGGAGTTCGGACAGCAGCTCCTTCAGCCGCCTGTCGCGACGCTGCCCGTCGACAAAGGCTTCCCGGATCGAGTCAGCGCCATGGCGCAGGACATTGCGGACACTGTGAAGACCGGCAACGATGCGGGGCTCGCTCACTTGCGGCGCTTGCTCCGGCTTCTGCCTTTACCGCGGGAACCGCTCTTCTCTGACGTTTTCCGTCCGGAACGCTCCCCGCTCTTTTCTGAACGCGAGCGTGACCGTGAGCGGGACTTGCGGCTTTTTGATGGTGCTTCCTTGTCACCGGCCTGCTTTTCGCGGCTCTCCGCAAGCACGAAGTCAATCTTGCGATCCTCGATATTGACCGCTGCGACACGGATTTTCAGCGGATCGCCGAGCCGGTAGGTGATACCGCTGCG
>JASFPB010000026.1:0-12987 GCA_050116235.1 Chromatiales bacterium
CGGCGCATGCGTATCGACAAACCGCTGCTGTTTCTTGCCATCCTGCTGGCAGTTGTTCTCGTGGCCTTCATGCTGGACATCATTCCCTGGCCGTTCGGAATCCTGATCATCCTGATCCTGCTGGTCGCGCGGATCAGCTATCTCCAAAGCCGCAAATTTGGAAAAGGAGACCGGGACTAAAAACCGGGACTTGTCAGCGCTGCTGAAAGAGGGTGTTGCGCGCGACTTCAGTGATGGCCGAGACGGCGGGGTGCTTGATACGGCGTTCTGCGGAGATCAGGTAGTAGCGCTCGGTGAGTTCGTCGGTGCGCCCGATGACCTCGACGCCGTATTTCTGGAGAACATCATTCTCGACCGCAGTCGGCGAGGTGAAAACACCGGCGCCGCCCTCGCCGAAAGCCTTCATCAGTGCCCGGTCTTCGAATTCTGCCACGACGACCGGCGTGAATCCCTGCCGTTCCAGCCAGAGATCCAGATCCCTTCTGTGACTGCTACCACTGTTCGGCATTAAAAAATCTGCACCGTCGAGCGATTCGGGGAAGTTTGCCCGTAGCGATTCTGCCTGCCCGGAGGAAGAGAAGAACGTGACGCCTGATTCTCCCAGCAGATGGTTGTAGGCACGGATGTTGAGGGCAGGATTGATCGGGCTGTCGGCAAGCACCACATCGAGCTTGTGTACCGAGAGATCGGCAAGCAGGTCGACCAGCGGAGCTTCGTTGCAGACGAGCCTGACCGACTCCTGCATCTGCAGGATCGGCTCCAGCACCCTGTATGCAAGCAGCTTCGGAACAATCATGGCGACACCGACGCGCAGCGTGATACTGGTCCCGGGTGTCTTGCCAGCAAGCACATCCTGGAGTTCCACACCCAGTCTGAACATCTCGTCTGCATAGGAAAAGACAAGGCGTCCCGTGTCTGTCAGGACGAGGTTGCGGCCTTCACGCTGGAACAGCTTGTCGCCGATCTGTTCCTCGAGATCACGCAGCTGGCCGCTGATGGTCTGCGGTGTGACGAAGAGTGCCTCGGATGCACGGGCGATGGAACCGTGGCTTGCAACAGCCCAGAAATAGCGGAGGTGTTTGAGATTGAGATTCAGGCTCTGCATCGGGATTCATGCCATGATTGTTCGACCACAAAACGCGAAGCGTATCTGCTGATCATAACAGTCAGGTCTCTGTCAGTGTTACGGGAGAGATGAATCCCTGAGGCTTGACGGCAAGGACCGAAGCGGATGTTGTCTGGAGCAGCTCTTCTGCGGTGTTGCCGATAAAAAATCCCGGGATACCGGTACGTCCGATGGTTCCCATGACAAGGAGATCCGCCTCCAATCGGCTTCCCGTATCCCGGATCGTTGCTGCAGTCGGTCCTTTCCTGAGATGAACATTGTTCGCTTCGCTATCGAGTCCGTAGTGCCCCAGCAGATCGTCAAGGCGTTTGCGCCGCTCATTCCTCGTCGCTTCGACAAGCAGTTCGAGTTCTTTACCTGCAATTCGGCCGCGCCCGTTACGCAGGGTTGATTCACCGTGCATCTGCCATGCATGTACCACGGAGAGTTGCGCTGACTCCCTGCTGGCCAGCGAGGATGCCAGGTCCATCACCAGGCGCGAACAGCCGCTATCCGCTCTCTCCGAGGGGTCGACTGCAGCAAGGATATTTCTGTAAGGATGCGCAACCGCCGGGCGATCGATCCATACCGGACAGGGACACTTGCGCAACAGATGCAGATCCGTACTACCAAGCAGGCGTCTCGAAAAACCTTCCGGGGGGCGTGCAGCCTTCATGACAAGGTCATGGCGATTGCGCAAGACTGCACGAATGACCTCGACAAAGTCGATGCCGGTCTCGACCCGTGAATAGATGAGATCACCATGCTCACTGAAGCCTCCGATGAGTTCCTCGAGCTGATGCTGCATGTGATCGCGAAGGATGGTATTCAAATCGGTGCCCAGGCGTTCTTCGAGCTCCGGCGATGTCTCCCTGTCGCTGATCACATCCATGACGGTCAGGCGCGCTTCGTTGATGGTGGCCAGCTTCACCGCACGCTCCAGCGTCGATGTCGAGCCGGGGTTGCCATCGGCAAAGAAAAGTATGTTCTTGAAACGTTTCATCGTTACCTCCGGTTTGCGTCAATCCGGCGCAATCAGTGTTGTTAACAACATGACGAAGAGCGTCAGCCATACCAGGGCAGTGGTTGCACCAACTGCCAGCCGCTTTTCGATACCCGGGTCGACGAGACTTCTGCGAAGCGTGTGCAGGGCTGCATGGCTGATTTTGCTGACGCTGCTCTGCAAGCTCCTGATGCCTTCAGTATTTAGCCGCATTCCCGGCATGGCCATCGGTCCTGGCTGGCCAATAACGAGCGAACGGGTCACGGCGAACAGGCCGATGCCCGCCAGCAGTGTCAGCATGGCACTGGCTGAAAAGCCTGCCTGGAGCAAATCGTAGGGTAGCCAGGTAGCTGGAATTGCCAGCAGGAACCATCCGATGGTGATGGCATCGCCCGATGTCTTGCGCGACTCCTGGTAGAGGGCGAGCCAGATAAATCGTGTCATCAGCATGGCTGTCCCGATGGCCATCACCATGAATAGCATGCTGGCAAGGGAGTCATCATTGCCCAGCCCACTGATCAACAGCTCCTTGGAAGCTGCACCGCCGGACCATGGAGCACCGGCCAGAGAGAGCGCGAGCAAGGCGAGCCCTGCGATGAGCCAGGCATTTCTGCCTTGGGACTCGAGTTCTCCCATGCCAAGGAAGAAGAATGACTTGATCAGCAAGTGATGGATTGCGAAGAGTGAGAGTGCAAACAGGATTGCAGGCGAAGCAGCGGGTGAGGCAAACGCGGTACCAAGAATCGCCGTCATGGTCCCGGCTTTTGCGATACTCGACCAGGCAAGCACCCCGCGTGCATCGCGTTGTAGCAGACCACCTGCGAGGCCGAGCAGGGCGCCGGCAATCCCGAGGGTCAAGAAGAGTGTTGCCGCGTTCGTGGCAGTTGCCGGCGAGAGAAAGCGCAGCCACCCTAGAAGGCCCGCAGCCAGCATTGGTCCGGCAAGAACGGCTGCCGCTGCAGCAGGTGCTGCGCGATAGGTTGACGGGAGCCAGAAATGCAGGCCGGGCAGCGCCATCTTGACGCCGAAACCAAGCATGATCAGGACCAGAGCTGTCATGCCCGGCTCGACAGCAGCCAAATCGGAAAACCCTGTTCCTGCCGCCCTGGAAGCTAACAGCACCATGCCGCTGAAAAGTACCAGTTCGCCGGCGATAGTCCATCCAAGGTAGCGCCTGCCAGCTTTGATTGCCGCAGCTGTTCCCGGCGCGACAATCATGCCATAGGCAGAGATCCCCATCAGCGCGAAGCCCAGGTAGAAACTCAGCATGTCTGCTGCCACGATCAGCAGAAAGTTTCCGGACATGGCGAGCAGGAAGGCGATGCGGAACCGGCCTCTGCAAGTTGCAAGCGATGGCCTCAGCAGGCTGTAGAGTGCGGCTGTGAACCAGGTGAGACTGCTGAAGAAGAGAAACAGGCGGCCAGTATTGTCGATGCCCAGGTGAGTACCCATGAGCAGCCAGCCGAGCTCGGCAGTCAGGTTGTCAGGGGCAAACAGGGCCGTGGCCAGAGCCGGCAGTGTTGCGAAAACCGGCAACCAGCGCACAGCACGGCTGGAAGGGACCGGCAACAGCAACAGCGGAACAAGCCAGGGCAGGATCAGGAACCAGTTACTCATTGAACATACTCCCGCTCGGCGATCAATTGTGCCCATTCGAGCGGACTGTAAGGAGCGGCGGCAAACAGCCCCGCAGCCAGGGCCAGTCCCGCAGTCACGATCGGCGGCCAGAGCAGTGCAGGCGGAGTCGCGATCATCGCATGTTCGCCTGCAGCCGGGTTTCTGTCGTCGGCCCTGAGAAACCAGGCGCGATAGAGGATAGGCAGGAAGTAAGCCGCATTGAGCAGGCTGCTGGCGACAAGGACCGGGAGTATCCAGGCCGCGATACCGGCCTCGACCGCGCCGAGCCCCAGATACCATTTGCTGACGAAACCCGCGACCGGCGGCAGTCCTATCATGCCAAGCGTGCCGATGGTGAAAGCGAGGGTGGTGCCCGGCATGCGTCTTCCAACACCATTCATCTCGCTGATCCTGTGTATGCCAAGTGTCTCCGCATAGTTACCGGCAGCGAAGAAGAGGGTGATTTTCATCAACCCCTGGTGCACGAGGTGAACGACACCGCCAATTGTCGCCAGCGGGCCGAGAATGGCTGCGCCCAGCGCAATGTAGGAGACCTGGCTGACCGTGGAATAGGCCAGGCGTTTCTTCAGATGATCCTGGGAAAGCGCCTTGACGGAGCCATAGATGATGGTGACAGATGCCGCGATAGCCAGTGGCGTCAGCAGCCCCAGCGATGCAGCGAATTCGATGCCGTAGACATCGTAGACGACGCGGACGATGCCGAATGCCCCGGCCTTGACCACGGCTACGGCATGCAGCAGCGCACTGACAGGGGCGGGCGCGACCATTGCCCGGGGCAACCATCCGTGCAGTGGAACAAGTGCGGCCTTGACGCCGAGCCCGGTTATCAGGAGCAGAAAAATGATCCCCAGTATCATCGGGTCGAGTCCCTCGATACTGGATAGAATGCCTCCCTGGGCAAATTCGAGAGGACCGGCGATGGTGCGCAGCCAGATGGTGCCGATCAGCAGCAGAATACCACCCGTGAGCGTGTAGGCGAGGTAGATGCGTGCGCCGCGCAGCGCTTCGGGCGTGCCCTTGTGTGCGACCAGCGGGTACGTGGCCAGTGTCAGCATTTCGTAGAAAATGACAAAGGTGAAGAGATTACCGGCAAGCGCCAGGCCGACTGTTGCCGTCACGCAGAGGCTGAAGAAGCCGAAAAAACGACTGCGGTGGGGTGTGTTTTCGAGATAACCGATGGCATAGATGGTCGTGACCAGCCACAAGAGAGTCGAGAGGGTCACGAAGAGTACTGACAATGCATCGGCGTGCAGGACAAGATCGAGACCCGGTGCGAGGCTCCAGCGTGTCTCGATATCCTGAGCATGAAAAACACCCCAGATCAGCAGGCCGACGAGCAGCAGTTTGAGCACCGCACCCGTGAGGTTCAGCACTGTACGCAGGGAATGACTCTCCTCCCGCAGCAGGAAGATGATCAGTCCCGGTACGAGTGAGCTCAACACGATCAGCAATGGCAGCCAGTCATTGAGTATCATGTCGCTCCTCCCTGCATGAGTGCTCCCGGCGTCACGAATTCCCAGACCCAGATGGAACCGAGCCCGAGCAGGAAGGTTGCCATGATTGCCAGCAGCAGTGCCGGCAACTCCTCACGACCGTTTGCGATTCTGTACTCGACGCCTTCTGCCGGTGCGAATGCATATCCGAGAGTCCTGAAGACATAGGCTGCAGCCAGCAGCGACCCGGCAGCAATGACAGGGATCCATACCCACTGGCCGGTTGCAATCGCGTTCGAGAAAAGCTGCCACTTGGCCTGGAAGGCGCCGCTCGGCGGCAGTCCGATCAGTGCGACCCCTGCAAGTGCCAGTGTGAAAACTGTTACCGGCAGTGCGCGCGCTGCACCACCGAGGTCGGCAATGCGGTCATGTCCGGCTTTCTGCTGGATGACGCCGATGGCGAGGAAGAGCGCACTTTTGGCAAAGCCGTGTGTCAGTGCCATGAGGATGAGCGCCCCAAGTGCGGTATCGCGTGCCGGTCCGGCCGGCATCACCGCGAGCAGCGGAAAGAAGAGAAAGAGATAGCCGAGCTGTGCCACTGTGGAATAGGCAGCGAGCAGCTTGAGTCTCACGGCGCCGAATGCCTGCCAGGATCCCCAGAGAACTGCAGCGGCCCCCAGGCTTCCCACTATCCAGGCCGCGGATGTCGTGATGGCATTCTCGAAGACATCGAGCCAGAAGCGCAGCAGCAGGTAGAGGGCTGCCTTGACGACCAGCGCGGAAAGGACGGCACTCACAGGAGCGGGCGCATTTGCATGTGCCGGTGGCAACCAGAAATGCAGCGGGAAGAGCGCCGATTTCAGAAGCAGGCCGCTGATCATCATTGCCAGAGAAACCCCGGCAACCGTATCCGGTACGACAAGTTCCTGCAGTCTCAGAAGATCGAGGGTGCCATAGCCGGCATAGATCAGTGCAACCCCGCCGAGGAAGAGCAGCGATCCCAGCAGCCCGAGCAAGAGATAGCGCAGTGCTGCCCGGATTGCGTCCCTGCTGCCACCAAGGGCAGCGAGTGCAACAGCACTGAGACCGAGCAGTTCCAGCGTGACATAGAGGTTGAAGAGGTCAGCGGAGAGAAACAGCGCATGCAGTGCTGTCATCAATAGCAGCCAGAGTGGCCAGAAGCGGGCCTTGTCATCGCTCTTGTGAAAATAGCCGGTGGAATAGGTTCCGGCCGCCAGCGCGACCATTGAACTCATCAGCAGGAGTATTGCCGAGAGCCCATCGACATACAGAGCAATACCGAGGCCGGGCTCCCATCCGCCCAGCGCAAGAAGTAGCGATCCATCGGTGTGAACACGCCATGCAAGCCAGGCAGATGCCATCAGGGTCATCACAAGTGCTGTAATTCCGATCGCGGATGAGCGTCGCGGGAACACCAGTGAAAGCAGGGCAAAACCCAGCGGAATCATCACCGGCAATATCAGCAGGTTATTCATCAGCCATCTCCCTGAGGCGACGTCTCAATGCGAGAGCGAGTGCCGTTGCACTGACTGCGACGACGATGCCGGTCAACACCAGTGCATGTGGCACCGGATCAGGCGCACTGTTCATCCCGCGATAGGCAATGGCCACGAGTGCCAGAAAGAGACCGGCACCGGAAATATTGACGGCGAGAATTTTTGCCAGCAAGGATCGTTTTCCGAGTGTCCCAACGAGTCCGAGAGCGAAGAGCAAGCCGCCGGTGATGCCGAAGATGAGTTGGGTCAGGATCATCCGCCTGTCTCCTTCCTTGATACATCATTCCATCCCTCGGGATGCCCCCCCATGTAGGCGAGGCCGAGTGAGAGGGCAATAGAGAGAGTTGCAGCACTCTCGATCAGCAGGATCAGGATGCCCTCCCAGCCCTCGGGGTATTGCAGGAAGGCCAAATCGTTCAGAGTGACGAGAAAACCCGTGAGGATGAAAGCGCCGATACCACCGGCCAGCAACCAGCGCTGCACTGCGGGTTTCGGCATCAGGGCTCTCTCGCGGCTTCCAAGACGAAGCATGACAATCGCCGCTGCCAGCAATGCACCGGCCTGGAATGCCCCGCCCGGCGCATGCGCGCCAGCCCACAAGAGGTAGCCGGCTGTGACAACAAGCAGCGGAACGACCAGGCCAACGAGACTCTCGAAGGGGACTCCCGGCTTCTCGAAGGGGCGGCGTGAGGGGGCGAGAGCCAGGATCCCGAGCACGGCTGCCAGGAGTACGGCCAGTTCGAGCAGGGTGTCATAGGCACGGAAATTCAGGAGTACGGCGGTGACAGGGTTACTGACACCGCTTTCGTCGAGCCGGGCGAGAACAACCTCGGCAAGTCGTTCAGCTCCGCTGTTCGCAGTTGCAGCTGAAAAAAATGCCCATGCAAAAGCCGCAGCGAGGGAGAGAGAGAGTAGTGCCACCATAACCGTCGACAGGAAACCTGACTGCTGCCCGCTCCCTGCTTCTCCCCCCCTGTCACGCAAGGCTGCCAGTAGCAGCGCACCAGAGAGTCCCGCGCCGATCGCGGCTTCGGCCAGCGCAAGGTCCGGCGCGCGAAGGCGTGCCCAGACCAGGGAAAGCAGTAAACCAAAGGCCATGAACAGAACAACGCCACGCTTCAGATCCGTGCCATGAAGTGCACCCCAGGCCAGTCCCAGTAGCATGAGAGCGAGCAAACTGTCGAGGAGGTGCCAGAGCGTCACTTCCATGGCGCATCCTCCTCCTCGGCCGATGCATTGCGCGCGATCATGTAGGCAGAGATCGAACTTGAGGCCATCACAAGCAACCAGATTCCGATCAGCTTGAGCGCAAACAGGAGATCACCACTGATGAGGGCCGCCCCGGCAACCAGCAATCCCAGTCCCAGGTTGTCAGCCTTCGTCAGCGCATGCAGACGCGCATGAACGTCAGGCAGGCGCAGCAGGCCAATACTTCCGGCTGCGAAAAAGGCCACTGATGCGATCATGAGAAGAGAACCGATCAGGTCAATCATGCGGTGACTCCCGCCGGGTCAGCGCAGCTGCTGCGAAAGCTGCAAGCAAGGCCAGTACCAGTGCCACATCCACGAGGGAGGGGATGGCAAGCTGCAGCGAGAGCAGGATCAGCAAGGCGACCCCGCCGGTACCGATCAGCTGGATCGAGAGCATGCGATCCTGCAATCCGGGTCCGATCAGAGCGCGTATAAGGCCGGTAATCAGGGACAGCAGAAGCAGAACGGTGACAGTCAGCAACACTCCGTCAAGCCAGGCCATCTTTGACTCCTGTTTCGCTGATGTCATCGGGAAATATTGAAAGGATGTACTCCTCGAGCTGTATCAAGCCGGCCTCTGTATCAATCCTGTCATCCAGCACATGCACCCTGAGTTGATTGCCCTGTAGGTCTGCTGCCAGTGTGCCAGGCAACAGGCTGACGCAATTCATGAAGAAGACCCGCGCAGCTCTGTTCCCGAGTCCTATCTCATAGAGAATGAATGAAGGTGACAGAGGCATGCGCGGAGTGAGTGTCGCGACTGCGACTCTCCATCCGCCACGAATCGACTCGAGCAGAAAGTAGGGAATGAATCGCAGGACTCCCGGGAGAGACAAGGCCGTGTGGTTGTCTCTTCTGAACTTGAGAACGATGAAAACAGCCCCGGCAATGGCCGGCACACCGATGACCAGGGAAGCGAGGTTGACATTCGTCAGCAGCAGCCAGAATGCAAGGAAGCCAGACAGAAGCAGTGTTGTCGCCGTTTTCATTGACCCTCTCATGCAGGTTTCGTCAGGAAGCTCTGCAAGTCTTGTCAGGGTGTTCCGACAGATAGCATTGTTCCTCTCTCACAGCCGCCACGATCTTCAGCGTGTTAGCAAACCTTGTCTCTTCAGTTACTTTTTATGGGTTTTTGAGAGAAATAAAAAATCGAATTGTTGTCACATACAGTTCGAAAAAAACGAACTATACTGCTGATCGTCTCCAAGCCTCGAACCGGTGGAGATGGAGGGGGCTGTCAGTTGAAAGGTAGATACGGGTGGAACGATCCTTACACGTGCGATCCCGGGGAGCAGACTGCGTCCGGGGTGCGGGCTTGTCGGTAGATCAGGTTCAGTATGGAAGTGTTCGTGACAGATATCTGCGGCTCAGGGTTCTTCCGGTTCGTTCGATGGCACGCCGCACTGCGAGGCTTTCCGAGGATTGTATCTCTTCAATGGCAATGCTCTCCCTGCTTCTGAGATGCGTCACCACGCGACACAGACTGAGTTTGCTTCCCTGTCTCTCCTCATCTTCTTTCAGGCTGATTTGGATACGCAGGATATCCGCCTCGAATGCGGTGAGGTTGAAGTGAAGAAGGTCCCGGATCCTGTCCGTCTGGCTGTTACCATTTGAGTCGATAGAGATTCTCATTGATGTCTCGCTGGGTGCCGTCCATCTGGAATGCATTTCGCGACTCTTGTCATTTCCCGAAATGCAAGCTTCTGCACTGCATACTGCATGAAGACCGTGATCCGCGGGTTCGATTTTCCAGCCGTTTGATTCGGGATTTTCGATGTCTGGCACGAGCGCCAGCCAACGGCTTCACTCATCGAAATTAACGATGGTTACTTGACCTGAATTCGAACAATCAACCCCTTTCGAACCAGGCGGTCTGACTCCATCCTGTATGTGTGAATTAAACACTTCGGAGCAGAATCATGTATTCCCCCTTTCTGGAAGTCCTTCCCAACGCAGTTCACGATCAGCTCAACAAAGGGCGTGATCTCTATCTCGTCGACGTGAGGCCGGCATATGAATACACGAGAGGTCATCCTCCGGGTGCCGTCTCGATTCCGCTGGAGCGAATCAGCCAGATGGAGATCCGTCGCGAACTCGGTGACGAGGCGGGCAGGCAGCGGCCTCTCTACCTCATTTCCGCTTCCGGTGAGAGGGCTGTTGAGGCCGCCACGAAATTGCAGCAAGAGGGGTTGCATCAGTGCCTTCTCGTTCGTGGAGGAACCAATGCATGGTCGGAGGATTACCAACTCTCCTGATCGTCAGGCGATGGGAACTTTTCTTCCATCTCCAAGGTGCTTCGTCACCCGGGAAACCTTGCTTGCATGACTTTTGAAAACCTTCTCCGATCGCGTGCTGAACAACAACAAACAGCCTCCTGAATAGCAAACCCGCTGCCTGTAGCGGGCTGGCGCAGCCCAAACCAGGGCCCAGGAAGAAACCACATAATTTACTGGATTGAATGTAAATGGGCACTGCTCAATACTATAACCGAGTAAAACGCTAGGTAATTATGACCATGAGCACAACAGCAGAAGAAATCAGAGGTTACGTCGAAAGCGGTTACGAACACGGATTTGTGACTGAAGTCGAAACCGATATCATCCCGCCGGGTTTGAGTGAGGATGTCATCCGCCAGATTTCCGAGAGAAAGTCGGAGCCGGAATGGTTACTCGCGTATCGCCTGAAGGCCTTCGCCCACTGGAAGACCATGGAAACACCGGAGTGGTCTTCGGTCCATCATCCGCCGATCGATTTTCAGAAAATTTCCTATTTCGCCGCGCCGAAAAAGAAGGATGGGCCAAAAAGCCTGAACGAAGTCGATCCTGAACTCCTGCGTACCTACGAGAAGCTTGGCATTCCCCTCGAAGAGCAGAAGGCGCTTGCCGGTGTCGCAGTCGATGCAGTATTCGATAGTGTCTCAGTCGCCACGACATTCAGAGAGCAACTGGCCGAGGCCGGCGTGATTTTCTGCTCCATATCTGAAGCCGCCCGGGAGCACCCGGAGTTGCTTCAACAATACCTGGGATCGGTCGTGCCACATACCGACAACTTCTATGCTGCACTCAACGCCGCTGTCTTCACGGACGGAACCTTTGTCTACATCCCGAAGGGTGTGAGATGCCCGATGGAGCTGTCGACCTACTTCCGTATTAACGCCAGTAACACCGGGCAGTTCGAACGGACGCTGATTATTGCCGACGACAAGAGCTACGTCAGTTACCTCGAGGGTTGCACAGCCCCCATGCGCGACGAAAACCAGCTGCATGCAGCCGTGGTCGAACTCATTGCAATGGAGGATGCCGAGATCAAGTATTCCACTGTGCAGAACTGGTATCCGGGCGACGAAGACGGCGTTGGCGGGATCTACAATTTCGTTACCAAGCGCGGTGATTGCCGCGGGGACCGCTCCCGCATCTCATGGACCCAGGTCGAGACGGGGTCGGCCATCACCTGGAAATACCCGAGCTGCATTCTTCGCGGGGATGACTCCGTCGGCGAGTTCTACTCGGTCGCCGTTACGCGCGGCAGGCAGCAGGCCGATACCGGTACCAAGATGATCCACATCGGCCGGAATACCTCGAGCACGATCATTTCAAAAGGTATCTCGGCGGCCGAGGGGCAGCAAGCCTATCGCGGCCTGGTCCGCATCGCCGGCAGGGCAGAGAATGCGCGTAACTACACCCAGTGCGATTCACTCCTGATTGGCGACAAGTGCGGAGCGCATACCTATCCCTACATCGAGGTGAAGAATCCATCAGCCAAGCTTGAGCACGAGGCCACGACCTCGAAGATCAGTGACGACCAGCTTTTCTACTGCCGCAGCCGTGGTCTCTCCGAGGAAGACGCGATCTCGCTGATCGTGAACGGCTTCTGCAAGGAGATCTTCAACGAACTTCCGATGGAATTTGCCGTGGAAGCCCAGAAATTACTTGCCGTCAGTCTCGAAGGTTCTGTCGGCTGAAACAGGAGACGAAAGATGTTAACGATCAAGAATTTGAAAGCAGCTGCCGGTGAAAAAGAGATTCTCAAGGGGCTCGATCTCGAGGTCAATGCCGGCGAGGTGCACGCCATCATGGGACCCAATGGATCCGGCAAGAGTTCCCTGGCGCACATCCTGTCAGGACGCGAGGGGCTGGAAGTGACGGAAGGGACGGTGACTTTCGAGGGTGATGATCTGCTCGAGCTCGAACCCGAAGAGCGGGCAGCAGCAGGCGTCTTCCTCGCCTTCCAGTACCCGGTCGAGTTGCCCGGCGTCAACAACACGCACTTTCTGAAGGAAGCGCTCAATGCGCAGCGTAGAAACCGCGGAGAGGAAGAGCTCGATTCCGTCGCTTTCATGAAGCTCGTTCGGGAGAAGATGGAACTCGTTTCCATGAAACCCGAACTCCTCAAGCGAGAGGTCAATGCCGGCTTTTCCGGTGGAGAGAAGAAACGCAACGAGATATTGCAGCTGACCCTCTTCGAGCCGCGCCTGGCGATTCTGGATGAGACTGACTCGGGTCTTGACATCGATGCACTTCGAACAGTTTCGGAAGGTGTCAATGCCGTTCGCAGCGAAGATCGCGCGATCATCCTCGTCACTCACTACCAGCGACTTCTCGATTACATCGAACCGGACTTCGTGCATGTGCTGGCTAACGGGCGCATCATCCGCTCGGGCGACAAGAGACTCGCACTCGAACTCGAGAAGAGAGGCTACAACTGGATCACCGAAAGCGAGGCAGCATGATGAAAGAGTCCGAAGGTAATCTCATCAGGCAGCTGGTGCGTGATCACCAGCCTGCAGTGCGGAGCAGTGACAGCAACCCGTGGCTAGAGGTGTTGAAAAAGGAAGCTGCTTCCTGGGTTTCAGACATGACGCTTCCCAACCGCAAGATGGAAGCCTGGCGCTACACGCCCGTTGATTTCATCGACAGCACTGCTTTTGCCGATGTGGAGGAGGGGCCCTTTGAGGCCCTGGCGCTGACCGATATCGAGGAGCTGTTGCTCCCTGACAGCGAATTCACCGACAGGATCGTGTTTGTCAACGGTTACTACGCTC
>JASFPB010000027.1:0-12927 GCA_050116235.1 Chromatiales bacterium
GACCACGTCGGCAGCGCGCGGCGCAGTCAGGGATCTTTCGCAGCTCGGGAAATAAAACACCCCGGGCATTTGATCGACACTCCTGCGGCATTTCAGTTTTTGTAGTGCCGTGCGGTGTCGGTCCGGGACCGGGATCATCAACAAGTGGCAGTTTCCCGCAACTAACAGGATCAACCCTCTATTCATGGCAAGACGATATATTCTTCTGCTTCTCTTTCTTTCCATGCCTGCAGGCCTCATGGCCGAGTGGCGTCCACTGCCATCCACACAGCAGGGCTATGAGCTTCGCTATGATCCGCAAACGAGCAGGGTCGAAACACGTGTAAAGGGTGTAACCCGCCCGATGTGGGATGGTATTCATCGTCTCGAGGATGGGCAGGTGCTGCGTATCCGTAACGGGATCGCGGTGCGTGATACGACCGTTATGCAGACCGAACAGCTGCCGCAGATCGTGCGGGAAGAGGTTTCGGCCTGCGAACGCCTCGTGCGCAGGAGCTGTGGCCTCGGGAGTGCCTGCCGTGATACCGAGAGTTGCCGGCATGCCCGTCAGTTGCTCACGTTTCATAACGAGGCCGCATTCGGCGAGCGACACAAGATCGAAGTGCAGTGCCGCCAGGGGCTTGACGACAGGGCATTTTTCAAACCCTGCCCGATCCCGCCGGGAAAGGGCTGGAGCAGCGTCTGCTCCGATCTCGTTGCCAAGAGTTGCGGCCCGCGCGGCCAGTGCGGCAAAACCGAGGGCTGTGACCTCGCGAAACAGCTCCGGCAGATGGAGTACGACGAGAAACTCTTGTTGCTCGATACGCGCCAGAAGACCCCGACGACACGTCAGTGTGAAGAGGTCTTTTCCGACGACGAGATTTTCGTCCCCTGTCCTGAATAAGCGCGGTATCAAGGGGAATCGCTACTCCGCGTATGCGCGCAGGGTTCTGGTTATCTCGCTGGCTGCATTCGAGAGGGTGCGTTGACGGTGTATGACCGTTCCGAGTTCCCGCTGCAGATGCAGGTCTGTCTCGATGACGGCGACGTCCTGATCGACCATGGTATGCGGAATCAGCGACCAGCCGAAGCCGGTCTTGACGAGCATCTTCAGGGTTTCGAGATAGTTTGTGGTCATGCTGACATTGAGTTCGAGTTCGCGCCCTGCAATCGCCTCCTTCAGGATGCTGTGGGTGTAGGTGCTGCTGCTCGGTAAGACGCAGGGAAAAGTGACCAGTTCCTCGAGGGGGATCTTGCGCCCGCTGTTCAGCGGGTGGTCTTTTTCGATGACTACGTGTAACCGGTCCGTCCAGATCGGCTCAACCTGCAGACTGGCGGGAACAGCCGAGGGCAATGTCACAATCGCCAGTTCGAGATCACCCGACTCGACAGCATTGCAGGCCTGCTCGGAATCCATGAACCTGATGTCGAGACTGACCGCAGAATAGCTGGCACGAAATGCCTTGAGAACGGGAGGCAGGCGATGCAAACCGATGTGGTGACTTGTGCCCATGACCAGCGAACCACTGACAGCATCCGAAAGCGAGGAGGCAAAACGCCGCATATCCTCGGCTTCGTTCAGTAACGCTCTTGCGCGTGGAAGCAAAACACGTCCTGCTTCGGTCAGGGTTGTTTTTCTGCCAATGCGATCGAACAGGGCCGTGCCGAGTTCCTCCTCAAGTGCCTTGACGCGCTTGCTGATAGCGGGTTGTGTGACGAAAAGCGCCTCTGCGGCCCCGGAGAAAGAGCCGTGCCGCGCGACCTCGGTGAATGCCTGGAGTGCGTGCATGTCCATGTCCTTATTCTAGAATGGAATGCACTTCATGAAAAATATGAATTTGTGTTATGCAAAATGCAGGATTACCCTTTTTCCCGTAAAAGACTGATTTCAGGAGTTCTGGATGCAACCGAGAACGCTCTACGACAAGCTCTGGGATGACCATGTTGTCCGTTACGATGACGACGGTACGGCGCTGCTTTATATCGATCGTCAGCTCGTGCACGAGGTCACCTCGCCGCAGGCTTTCGAGGGGTTACGGCTCGCGCATCGCAAGCCATGGCGTGTCGATGCCAATCTCGCGACGCCGGATCACAATGTCCCGACCACGGATCGCGGCAAGCCGATCGAGGATCCCGTTTCCCGTCTGCAGGTCGAGACCCTTGACCGGAACTGCGATGATTTTGGTATCACAGAGTTCAGAATGGACGATATCCGCCAGGGTATCGTGCATGTTGTCGGGCCCGAACAGGGTGCAACCCTGCCGGGAATGACCGTTGTCTGTGGTGATTCGCATACCTCGACGCACGGTGCTTTCGGAGCGCTCGCACACGGTATCGGGACATCCGAGGTCGAGCATGTACTGGCCACGCAATGCCTGATCCAGAAAAAGTCCAGGGCGATGCTGATTCGTGTCGATGGCAAGGCCGGACCCGGTGTCACGGCCAAGGACATCATTCTGGCAATCATCGGCAAGATCGGTACGGCTGGTGGTACCGGTTACGCGATCGAGTTCGGTGGCGAGGCGATAAGGGACCTCACCATGGAGGGACGCATGACACTTTGCAACATGGCGATCGAGGCAGGAGCGCGCGCCGGTTTCGTTGCGGTCGATCAGAAGACCATCGATTATGTCAGGGAGCGTCCCTATGCCCCCGGGGGAGATGACTGGCACAAGGCGGTCGATTACTGGCAGACGCTGCACAGCGACGAAGGCGCCAGGTTCGACAAGCTTGTCACACTCGATGCAGCAACTATCGAGCCGCAGGTGACCTGGGGCACATCACCCGAGATGGTCACTGGTATTTCCGGACAGGTTCCTGATCCTGCCGCAGAGAGCGACGAGGTCAGGGCAAATGGCATGTTGCGCGCGCTGGAATACATGGGGCTCGAACCAGGCACCCCGATGACAGGGATTCGCCCTGACAAGGTCTTTATCGGTTCCTGCACCAACTCCCGTATCGAGGATCTGCGTGCCGCGGCGGCAGTCATCAGGGGGCGCAAGGTTGCAAATACCATCAAACTTGCGATGGTGGTACCCGGATCGGGTCTCGTGAAACAGCAGGCCGAGTCCGAGGGACTCGACAAGCTCTTCATCGAGGCGGGCTTTGAATGGCGGGAACCGGGCTGTTCCATGTGTCTTGCAATGAATGCAGACAGGCTCGAACCCGGCGAGCGTTGTGCCTCGACCTCCAACAGGAATTTCGAGGGCCGCCAGGGGCAGGGTGGACGCACTCACCTTGTCAGCCCCGCGATGGCTGCAGCGGCGGCTATCGCCGGACACTTTGTTGACGTACGCTCTTTCTGAGCACCTGAACGAGGAATTGAAAGATGAAAAAATTCACATACATGCTGGCTCTGATCGCTTCTGTCGTTCTCTTCGCCGGTTGCGAGACCATGAAGGGCGTCGGCAAGGATGTTCAGAAAGCCGGTGACGCCATCGAGAAAGCGGCCGATTAGTCATGCAGAAATTCGAGACCTTCACGGGGATCGTCTGTCCGCTCGACCGCTCCAATGTCGACACGGACGCGATCATTCCGAAGCAGTTCCTGAAGTCGATCAAGCGTACGGGCTTTGGTCCGAACCTCTTCGATGAGTGGCGCTACCTCGATCATGGCGAGCCTGGCATGGACAACAGCAAGCGTCCGCTTAACCCGGACTTCGTGCTCAACGATCCGCGTTACCGGGAGGCGACCATCCTTCTGGCGCGCGAGAATTTCGGTTGTGGCTCATCACGCGAGCATGCCCCCTGGGCTCTGGCCGACTATGGATTTCACGTGATCATTGCGCCGACTTTCGCGGATATCTTCTTCAACAACTGCTTCAAGAACGGCCTGCTGCCGATCCCTCTCGAAAGTGCCGTCGTCGATCGCCTCTTCAACATGGCGCAGGGTGACGAGGCACTGCAGGTGAAGGTCGATCTCGAAAAACAGCTTCTCATCATCGGGGATGAGGAGATTCCGTTCGAGGTCGATGCATTCCGCAAGCACTGCCTGCTCGAAGGGCTCGATGATATCGGCCTGACACTGCAGCATGTCGACGAAATTCGCGCCTACGAGGAGAAGCGCAAGCAAACAGCGCCCTGGTTGTTTCGCTAAGTACTTCACCACGAAGAACACAAAGATCACAAAGGAGTGTGGATCATTCAAGGAAACAGGCAGGCAGGATCAGGATGCAGCGATGCGGAGATCATGATCGGGGGAATGATGCATCTTTCTCCGGCATACCTCTTATGAGTAAATTGCGGTTGTAATTGAATAGTCGGCTCTTCTTTGGTGACTGGACGTCACCGAGTACCAGAGGTTGGGACGGGAGAAGCAAAAAGGTGTTTGAGCCGGCAAAGCCGGCGAGTTCTATTTGCGCCGGCCCGGCCGAGGAACGCAGGAAACCCGCAGGGTGGCGTCCCGGAACGAATGGTTTTAGTGACTTTTGCCGGAACAAAAGTCACTCGGGTGTGCGCCTGAGCGCGCATCAAAATGTATTCATCGCGAAGCGATTCAACATGACCTGTCGCTGATTGACGACAAACAGGATTCATTTTACGTGCGGTGAGCAAATCACACCGGCAATCTAAACCAGGTAATGAACACATGAGCAAAAAAATTCTGATTCTGCCGGGTGACGGCATCGGCCCTGAAATCGTTACCGAGGCAGTCAAGGTACTCGCCAGGTTGCGGGATGAACATGGTCTCGACATCACCATGGACGAGGCCCTTGTCGGTGGTGCAGCGATTGATGCGACAGGTCATCCATTGCCGGATGCAACCCTGGATCTCGCGAAAGAGGCCGATGCCATCCTGCTCGGCGCCGTGGGTGGTCACAAGTGGGAGTCGCTCGATATCTCGGTGCGCCCGGAGAAGGGATTGCTTGGATTGCGCTCAGAGCTCAACCTTTTCGCGAACCTGCGGCCTGCAATTCTCTACCCGCAGCTTGCCGGTGCCTCGACGTTGAAGCCGGAGATCGTTTCCGGTCTCGATATCATGATCGTGCGCGAACTGACAGGCGGTATCTATTTCGGTCAGCCGCGCGGCATACGCACGCTCGACAGTGGCGAGCGCGAGGGCTTTAATACCCTTGTCTACAGGGAATCCGAAGTGGAACGTATCTGCCGCGTCGCCTTCGATATTGCCCTGAAGCGTGACAGGAAGCTCTGTTCCGTTGACAAGGCCAACGTGCTCGAGTGCACCGAGATGTGGCGCGAGGTCGCTACAGCAACAGGGGAGGATTATCCCGAAGTCGCGCTCAGCCACATGTATGTCGACAACGCCGCCATGCAACTTGTTCGCATGCCGAAGCAGTTCGATGTCATGGTCACAACCAACATGTTCGGCGATATCCTCTCCGATGCTGCGGCCATGCTGACCGGGTCAATCGGGATGTTGCCATCGGCATCACTGGATGAGAACAGCAAGGGGATGTACGAGCCGATTCACGGCTCAGCCCCTGATATTGCCGGACAGAACAGGGCCAACCCGCTTGCAACGATCCTCTCGGTTGCCATGATGTTGCGCTACACACTTGACGAGCCGGACATGGCTGATCGAATCGAGGCAGCGGTCAACGGCGTGCTCGACAAGGGGCTGCGTACGGTGGATATTATGTCCGAGGGTATGACCGAGGTTATGACCGAGGAGATGGGTGACGCGGTTGTCGCTGAACTTTGATGGCATGACCACAGATAGCACAAGGATCAGAGACTCGCAGCTGGAGTTGCATGTATGTCCGCCTGGAAACGGTCATCCGTTCAACAGAGTGAGTCAGTTTCCTTTATGTCTCCTGTGATCTCCGTGTTAGTAGTTTTCACATTGATATTTTCGGATTGGATAGAAAGATGAAACGAGTCGGATTTGTGGGTTGGCGCGGAATGGTCGGGTCGGTCCTCATGGACCGTATGCGCGAGGAAAATGATTTTGCGGCCATTTCTGAGCCGGTCTTTTTTACGACTTCCCAGGTTGGCCAGCAGGGTCCTGATATCGGCAAGGAGATTCCTCCACTCAAGGATGCGGGCGATATCGAGGAACTCGGGAAAATGGACGCCATCCTGACCTGCCAGGGCGGTGGTTACACTAACGCTGTTTTCGCCGAGCTTCGCAAGTCCGGCTGGAAGGGCTACTGGATCGATGCAGCTTCCTCACTGCGGATGGCTGACGAGAGTGTCATTGTTCTCGACCCGGTTAACCACGATGTGATCGACAGGGCACTTGCCGATGGCAGGAAGGACTTCATCGGTGGTAATTGTACTGTGAGCCTGATGCTCATGGCACTCGGTGGACTGTTTCGCGAGAATCTCGTCGAGTGGACGACAGCCATGACCTACCAGGCCGCGTCCGGGGCCGGTGCACGCAACATGCGCGAACTCATCGCCCAGATGGGAGCCATCCATGCCAGCGTCACGGATGAGCTTGCCGACCCGAGCTCGGCGATCCTCGATATCGATCGCAAGGTTATCCAGACCATGCGAAGTGACGGCTTCCCGACCGACAATTTCGGAACAGCACTCGCGGGCAGCCTGATCCCCTGGATCGATGTGGCGCTCGAGAATGGCCAGAGCAAGGAGGAGTGGAAGGGCAGTGTCGAGACTAACAAAATTCTGGGCCGCAGTGACAACCCTGTACCGATCGATGGCACCTGTGTGCGCATCGGTGCGATGCGCTGTCATAGTCAGGCACTCACCGTAAAGCTGAAGAAAGATGTTCCCATGGACGAGGTTGAATCGATCCTTGCCACTGCCAATGAGTGGGTCAAGGTGATCCCGAACGATCGCGATCTGACAATCGCAGAGTTGAGCCCCGCAAAAGTCACCGGCACCCTCTCTATACCGGTTGGCCGTTTGCGTAAAATGAACCTTGGTCCGGAATATCTCAATGCCTATACTGTGGGGGATCAGCTGCTCTGGGGAGCTGCCGAGCCATTGCGTCGAATGTTGGCTATACTCATCAGTGAAAAACTGTAGTATCATCAACAGTATGAATAATAAATTATAAGAAGAGTCTGCGAATCAGGATTCCAGGGAAAACCAGAATTCGCTACAACAAAGCGGAGACACTTGCATGTTCAAGCCACTGAAAACGCTACCACTCGCGCTGCTCGCGATTGGCGGTACGGCCGAAGCACTGACGCTTGGCCAGATTCATGTCCAGTCATTTATCAACGAGCCTCTCAAGGCGGTCATCGATGTCAACGAGGCCACCGGGGATGAACTGAAGGCCCTCAAGGTCAAGCTGGCCAACAGGAATGCCTTCAGCAAGGTTGGTGTTGACTACACGAGCGAGGTGCAGGGGTTGCGCTTCGCGGTCGTCGATTCACCAAAGGGCACGAGAATCGAGGTGACCAGCCAGGGTTCCATAACAGAACCCTTCCTGAGCTTCGTGATTGATGCAGACTGGAACAAGGGTAGCGTCAGCAAGGACTACACTGTCCTGCTCGATCCGCCCATCTATACGAACCGTTTCGCCGCACCTGTCACACCGGCTGATGCCGGCATTGTCCGCAGCGATGAAATTCCGGAGCCTGTCGCGGAAACCGAGCCGGCTCCTGCGCCATCACAACCGGCTCAACCGGTAACGCCGGAGAAAGAAGCTGCCCCTGCACAGGCCGAAACCGCTCCTGTTCCATCGGGTGAGACAAAGAGTGTTGGTCCGACTGCTGCCGGCAGTAATCTCTGGACCATTGCCCGTGACAACAAGCCGCAGGCTGCCTCCATACAGCAGGCGATGGTTGCCATTCACGAAGCCAATCCAGATGCCTTCATGCGCGGCAACATGAATCTCATGAAACAGGGACAGCTGCTTCGGATTCCGCCTCCGGAAGTGATCGACGCCATCTCCCAGGCCGCTGCAGAAACACGCATCTCCCAGCATCAGAAAGCCTGGAAATCCGGTGAGGCGGTCGCTTCCAGTGAGCGTTTGTCCCCGGAAATCGTTGCCGCAACACCGCAAACGGATACAGCAGAAACTGCGGCAAGTGGCGCGACAGCAACCACGACAACGGGCTCTGCTGCAATGCAGGAAGGACGTCTCGAGTTGGCATCCGCCGGCACTTCGGCCAGTGATGCGGCAGACGGCGCGCCAGCTGATGCGGGCGAGGGTTCCGTGGAATCCCTGCAAAGCGATCTGATCAAGGCCCGCGAGGAGATGCTCAGTACCCGGGAAGAGAACAGGGAACTGCGCGAGCGCAACAGCATGCTCGAGGAGCAGCTCGAGTCCCAGAAAAAACTGATCCAGCTGCAGAATGAGCAACTGGCCAGGCTGCAGGAATACTATCGTCGTCTTAACGAGCAGGGCGGTGATGCTACCGGTCTGCAGAAACCCGATCTCACTCCGGTTGAAACAGATGAACCCCCGGCCGCCGGGGAGGCTCCGGATGAAGTTGCTTCCGGTGGTGAAGCGACGGATGTTGCTGCAGAAACCGGCGAGCAGGCTGAGGCTACAACTGCGCAGGAAGGTGAAGCTCTCGAGGCGATGACTCAGGAGACAGCTGAGGAAGCGCCGGTTGCAGAAGTAACAGAAGAAGCACCGGCTGAAGAGACAGTAGAGGAAGCTCCGGTTGCAGAGGTAACAGAAGAAGCACCTGCTGAAGAGGCAACAGAGGAAGCCGAGCCCGCTCCGGTCTCCAGTGGCGAAGAGGGGTCGCAGCAACAGCCCGCGCCGGCGGAGACCTCTTTTCTTGCTTCCCTCATGAAAAACAACACGGTCGTCTATGGTGCGACGGCGACCGGAATCGGCATCCTGGGACTGCTGGCCCTCTGGCTGATGCGCCGCCGCAAGTCACCGGAAGAAGCTGAAGAGGGTATCCTCGCTACCGAACTCGCGACCACCGAACCGCTATCCGAAGCCAGACCGGTCGAGCCAGCCGCGCCAATCGATGTGCTTGACAGGGTCGATCCGCTGATTGCCCGGGATGAGCTCGGCGAGGCAAAGCAACTGCTCGAGAATGCCATCCTCGAGGAGCCGGAGCGTTACGAACTTCACCTCAAGATGCTCGACCTGATGCACATCTCCGGAGACCTCGCGGGATTCGAGGAGTACCTGGGGATGCTTGAAGCCGCAAACTTCCAGACCACCAACCCCGAGGCCTGGACCTGGATCAAGCAGCAACACGAGGACATGCAGACACGGGCTGGTTCCGGCAAATCACAGGATGACAGCGGTATGGCAGCCGCAGCTGCAGCCGCAGGTTCTGCCGCCGTCGCTTCCGACGCACTCGACCGCTTTGCGGAAATCGACGAGAGCGAAGATGACCTCATGCCCGGTGTCGAGGACGAAGAGGCACTCGAGGCCATCCAGAAGCTCGATACCTCTCTTGATGATGTGACACTCGAGGATCTGGATGCCCTCTCCGAGTCCGTCGAGGAGAAGTCCGAGCAGGAGACTGAAGAGCCAGCTGAAAAACCGGAGACAAGTATCGCCGCCGATCTTGGCGAACAGGACGATCTCGAATCTGCACTCAAACTCTTCGAGATGGAACTCGAGGGCCGTCATCCGGATGCCACCGATATACCGGAAGAGACGAAGTCCGAACTGGCCGAGACGGCTGAACTTCTCGATACAGGCACAACGGATGCCATGGAGGAGCCGGCAGAGACCGCTGAAGCAGAAGAGAAGAGTGAATTCGATATCGATTTCGCGACTGCCTCCGAGGAATTCGAAACCGCCGCTGGTGAGCCTGTCGATACCATCGACATGGAGACAGCTGAAGAAGCCAGCGAGGAGGCGCCATCGGTTTCCGAAGAAGAGGTGCAGGCCAAGGTTGAACTGGCCGAGGCTTTTGCCGAGATGGGCGATGTCGAGGGAGCGCGGGAGATTCTCAATGAGGTCATGCGCGAAGGCAACGACAGCCAGCGGTCAACGGCTGAGGAGATTCTGCAGAAATACGCCTCCTGACCGGAACCGGGACCAGTCGAATCCGGATGCGAATCGCTGTCGGCGTCGAATATGACGGCTACCGCTACCGTGGCTGGCAAACCCAGCAGGAGGGCGTTCGTACCATCCAGCCCGAGGTGGAGAAGGCACTCGCGTTTGTCGCCGACCACCCCGTGCGTGTCCACTGTGCCGGGCGTACTGACGCCGGTGTCCATGCGCGCGAGCAGGTGATTCATTTCGAGACCCTGGTCGACAGGCCCCTCAAGGCATGGGTGATGGGTGGCAATGTACAGCTTCCGGACGACGTTAACCTGCTCTGGGCAAGCCCTGTGCCGGATCACTTTCATGCCCGATTCTCCGCACGCTTTCGCAGTTACCGCTACCGCATCCTGAACCGGCCAGTGCGGTCGGCACTGCTGTACGGAAGAGCGACCTGGATATATCGCGCGCTCGATGCCGTGCGTATGCACCGCGCAGGCCAGGCCTTGACCGGAACGCATGATTTCACCTCCTACCGTGCAATCGGCTGCCAGGCGAAACAACCCGTCCGTACCGTGACGCACCTTGAGGTTACGCGTGATGGCGACATCATCGAACTCTACATACGTGCCAATGCCTTTCTGCATCACATGGTGCGAAACATCGCCGGTGTGCTGATCGCCATCGGTGCCGGTGAGCAGCCCGAATCCTGGGCACGCGAGGTCCTCGAACACAGGAACCGGACCCTCGGTGGCGTGACTGCTCCACCCGACGGCCTCTATTTCGAGCATGTTGAATATGAGGATGAATTTCAGCTGCCAAGGACGCATAATGGACAGGTTTTTTACACCTGATACTGTCACTGGATGCGCACGCGCGTTAAAATTTGCGGCATTACGCGGATAGAGGATGGACTGGCTGCAGCGAGAGCCGGAGCCGATGCCATCGGTCTCGTTTTCTATCCCAACAGCTCACGCTTCGTAGAAACGGAAATGGCCGCCAGTATCGCACGCGCGATGCCACCCTTCATCAGCAAGGTTGCGCTGTTCGTCAATGCTCCCGCGGATGAGATCAGTGCCGTGCTTCAGCAGGTTCCGATTGATCTCATCCAGTTTCACGGAAACGAGTGCCCCGAATACTGCGCAGGCCAGGGACGCCCCTATATCAAGGCTATCCGCATGAAAGAGGGTATCGACCTCCTTGCCGAGCGTGAAAAATACGACACGGCCTGCGGTCTCCTTGTCGACAGTTATGTCCCTGGTATACCGGGTGGAACCGGTGAGACATTCAACTGGTCGCTGATACCGCGAGAGATTGCAGGCGAGATCGTTCTGGCTGGCGGGCTCGGGCCGCGTAATGTGCATGAAGCCGTCACCACTGTCAGGCCCTGGGGCGTTGATGTCAGCGGCGGCGTGGAGATATCCGGAGGCATCAAGGATGCAACAGCAATCCAACAGTTTGTAACAGGAGTCCAGCATGGCGACCGAAACAACCACTAACTGGCAGAGCATGCCCGATGAAAACGGGCACTTCGGCCCCTACGGCGGCATTTTTGTCTCCGAAACGCTCATGGAGGCGCTTCATGAACTACGTGTTGCCTACGAAGATTACAAGAAGGACCCCGATTTCCAGGCAGAAATCGATGCAGACCTGCAACACTATGTCGGACGTCCCACACCTGTCTACCATGCCGAGCGCTGGAGTCGCCAGCTCGGCGGCGCCCAGATATTTCTCAAGCGCGAGGACCTGAATCATACCGGTGCACACAAGGTCAACAACACCATTGGTCAGGCACTGCTTGCAAGGCGCATGGGCAAGACCAGGATCATCGCAGAGACAGGCGCAGGCCAGCACGGCGTTGCCACGGCAACCGTTGCCGCGCGACTCGGGCTCGAGTGTGTTGTCTACATGGGGGAGGTTGATGTCGCACGCCAGGAAGCTAATGTCTACCGCATGAAACTGCTCGGTGCGAAGGTGGTACCCGTCACTTCCGGTTCGAGAACACTCAAGGATGCGCTCAACGAGGCGATGCGCGACTGGGTTACCAATGTTGACAACACCTTCTACATCATCGGCACGGTCGCGGGACCTCATCCCTATCCTGCCATGGTGCGCGACTTCCAGGCCGTGATCGGCCGCGAGGCGCGCCAGCAGATGCTCGACATGACAGGCCGCCTGCCAGACGCGCTGGTCGCCTGTGTCGGTGGCGGTTCCAACGCTATCGGACTTTTCCATCCATTCCTGAATGACGAATCGGTTGCGATCTACGGTATCGAGGCAGCCGGTGACGGGATCAACACGGGACACCATGCTGCGCCGCTCTGTGCCGGCAAACCCGGCGTCCTGCACGGCAACCGCACTTATCTGATTGAAGATGACAATGGCCAGATCATCGAAACCCACTCGGTTTCAGCCGGTCTCGACTATCCCGGGGTCGGTCCCGAGCACGCCTGGCTCAAGGATACGAAGCGAGCCAAATATGATGCAGTGAATGACAAGGAAGCGCTGCAGGCCTTTCATGATCTCACACGCATCGAGGGCATCATCCCGGCGCTGGAGACAAGCCATGCGCTGGCCTACGTGACCAAACTTGCACCGACCATGCGTACCGACCAGAGCATTCTCGTCAACCTCTCGGGGCGCGGGGACAAGGACATGCACACTGTGGCAGCGACAGAAGGAATCGATCTATGAGCCGTATCAAGGGGTGTTTCGAGCGCCTGAAGTCGGAGGGCCGCAAGGCGCTGATCCCCTACATCACTGCAGGCGATCCGGACCAGGCAACCACATTGCCAATGATGCATCGTCTCGTCGAATCCGGTGCCGATATCATCGAGCTCGGGGTTCCCTTTTCGGATCCCATGGCCGACGGGCCCGTGATCCAGCGTGCGGCTGAACGTGCGCTGGAACAGGGTACGAGCCTGCACAATGTGCTGGAGATAGTAAAACGCTTCCGGGAGACAGACAAAGAGACACCGGTGGTACTCATGGGCTATCTCAATCCTGTCGAGGTCATGGGCTACGCCACTTTTGCCCGGGCAGCAGCTGAGGCTGGCGTGGATGGCGTGCTTACCGTGGATCTGCCACCGGAGGAGGGTAGCGAGATGCACG
>JASFPB010000028.1:0-12652 GCA_050116235.1 Chromatiales bacterium
GCGTAAACGAGAGAGTTGTTCCACTCGAGATAGACATCGATGAAATTGGGGTAGGCGAGAAAGGCCGGGCCGTTGCGTCCCATGAGTAGCAGCAGGGAAGCCTGCATCCCATCCCGCGGCAGCGGCATGCCATCGGCTTTCGTGACTCCCCAGTCAGCCCATTGCGCCCTGCTGTGCATGATGTCGGTTCCCGTCTCTTCCCAGGGCAGGTCAGCCGTAATGCGAACCTCCTCGAGCCAGGGCTGGCCGGTTTGCCAGCCGAGGTCGCTGATCACGCGCGCCGTGGAGGCGAGGGCATCGGGGGTGCTGCGAATCAGGTCGACACGGCCGTCGCCATCATAGTCGACACCCTTCTCGAAATATTCAGCCGGCAGGAACTGCGTCTGGCCGAGCTCGCCGGCCCAGGCGCCGCGCATTTCATCAACGCCGAGATCACCGCGGTCGATGATCCTGAGCGCCGCCAGCAGCTGTTCGCGAAAGAGATCGGGGCGTCGGCAATCCCAGGCAAGCGTCGCCAGCGAGGGAATCGTCGGCATGTTGCCGGTATTGGCGCCAAAATCGGTCTCCAGTGCCCAGAAGGCGCTGATGACCGCGGCAGGGACGCCAAAGTCCTGCTCGATACGGGCGAAGGTATCGCCATACTTGCGGATGTTTTTCGCGCCATGCGAAAGGCGGTAGTCATTGACCATGCGTCCTGCAAAGGTCAGGAAATCCTGCGAAAAGACATGCTGTTTCCTGTCGAGACGGATGATCTTTTCGTCCGGCACCAGCCCCCCCAGGGCGTTGTCGATGGTGCGTTCGCTGATGCCGAGAGTGCGCGCCTCCTGCTCGAAGAGGTTCAGCCAGCTGCTGAAATCGTCACTGTTGCGGCAGTTTCTGTCGTTCTCGGCCATGGCGCCCATTGAACAGAACAGCAGCGGGAGGGCGAGCAGCCCCGGGAATTTCCTATGCATGCGACGGGTTTGGATGAAGTGAGTTTGGCGCATTGTAGCCGATCGTGCTGCTCAGCAGGCAACTGCACCGGTAGCAAAAAAACAGACTGTGATTTTTCGCCCGAAATCCTGCAATTCGCAACTCGTTGCAGGTAAATTCCGATATAATCCCGACCTTCATGGTGGCCCGCATGGGTTCCCTCGCAACGATAGGTTGTAAACCCGGTCAGGCCCGGAAGGGAGCAGCCGTAGCAACTGATTCGTGTGCCGGGGTGCAGCTTGTGCGGGACACCTCCAGATTCCAAAAAACAGATAGTCTCTTTTATACATGTCCTACGAGGTGCTCGCGCGAAAATGGCGTCCTCACCGGTTTGACGAACTGGTGGGACAGGAACACGTCGTGCAGGCCCTTTCCAATGCGCTGGACAACGACCGGTTGCACCACGCCTATCTGTTCACCGGCACGCGTGGCGTGGGCAAGACGACCCTGGCCCGCATTTTCGCCAAGTCGCTCAACTGCGAGGAGGGTGTCTCCTCGAAGCCCTGCGGCAAATGCAGTATCTGCCGCGAGGTCGACGAGGGTCGCTTCGTCGATCTGCTCGAGGTCGATGCGGCCTCGAGAACCAAGGTCGACCAGACGCGCGAACTCCTCGAGAACGTGCCCTATGCACCCGTCAGGGGACGCTACAAGGTCTATCTGATCGACGAAGTTCACATGTTTTCTGATAGTAGTTTCAATGCTTTATTGAAAACTCTTGAGGAACCACCGGAGCATGTGAAATTCCTGCTCGCGACCACCGACCCGCAGAAAATGCCCATGACGGTGCTTTCCCGCTGCCTGCAGTTCAGCCTCAAGCGCATGACGCTCGAGCAGATCACGGGACAGCTGCGCCACATCCTCGAAACCGAGAAGGTCGAGTACGATGACACAGCCCTGCTGGCACTGGCTGCGGCGGCAGACGGCAGTATGCGCGACGCCCTGAGCCTGCTTGACCAGGCGATCGCTTTCAGTGGGGGGGAGGTGCGCCAGCAGCAGGTGGAGGCGATGCTCGGTTCCGTCTCCCGCGATTATGTCTTCGGCCTCATCGAGGCACTGGCCGATGGCGATGGCAGCATGCTGCTCAAGCGTATCGCCGATCTCGCCGAGCGTGCTCCGGATTTCAGCGGCGTACTCGATGAGTTGCTGCGCATCCTGCACAATATCGCACTCATCCAGATCATCGGCACGACGGGCGAAGAGTCACCGGAAACCGGGAGGTTCGAAGAGTTCGCCGGGACCCTGCCGCCCGAGGATGTCCAGCTTTACTACCAGATCGGCCTATCCGGCAAGCAGGAGATCAACCTCGCGCCTGATCTGCGCAGCGGGTTCGAGATGATCCTGCTGCGCATGCTCGCCTTCCGCCCGGAGACACCGGCCGGCAGTCAAGCCACGGAGAGCAACACGTCTGCAACATCAGCCGCCAGCCGTTCCCGGAAAACAGGGGCCAGGCCCAAGACGCCTCAGCAGACACAGCAGGCTGCCAGCCAGCAGACAACCGCCCGAGAGGAGCAGGCTGCGCCAGCGACTATCGACTGGGCGGACTTTATCGGAGAGATGCAGCTTGGCGGCATCAGCAGGCAGCTGGCGGACAACTGTACCCTTGAAAGCTTTACCGACAACCACCTGGTACTGCTCCTCTCCGAACAGCACCAGGCTTTGAAAACAGAACTCTCGGAACGCAGGCTGCAGGAAGCATTGCAACAGAAATACGGCACTGGCCTGTCACTCGAGATCCGGGTCGGCGAGCAGCAGGCCGAAACACCGGCCCAGCAGACGGCACGTGCAGAGAGCGAGCGTCTCGATGACGCGCGGCGACAGATGGCCGAGGACCCGCTGGTCCAGGCCGCGCAGAAGCATTTCGATGCCAGGCTGCTCGAGGATTCTGTCAAACCAGTTAAACGTGGAGAATAGACGAATGATGAAAGGCGGTCTCGGCAATATCATGAAGCAGGCGCAGAAGATGCAGGAAGAGATGAAAGCTGCGCAGGAAAAACTCGAACGCGAGGAGGTCACCGGCGAGTCCGGCGGCGGCATGGTCAAGGTGACCATGAACGGCAAGCACGAAGTGCGTCGCGTCGAGATCGACGACAGCCTGATGGAAGACGACAGGGAGATGCTCGAGGACCTGATTGCATCGGCCTGCAACGATGCGAACCGCCGCGTGGCGGAGATGATGGAGCAGAGCATGTCAGGCCTGACTTCCGGCCTGAACCTGCCGCCCGGTTTCAAAATGCCGTTTTGATGCCGCTGATTTCCTGCCGCAACCTGCTGCACAAGCCCGTAGCTGACCTCTCTATCGCAGGAGAGTATGCCACAGCGACTCCTGCTGCCCGGGAGTGTCTGCGTGGCTGACTCGCTGCTGAAAACACTGATCGAGACGCTCTGCTGTCTGCCCGGGGTGGGGCAGAAGTCGGCACAGCGCATGGCGTTTCACCTGCTCGAGCGCGACCGCGAGGGTGGCCGCCGGCTTGGCGAGACACTGCTCGAGGCGATGGAGCGGATCGGGCAATGCGAGCGTTGCCGGACACTGACCGAGGAGACCCTTTGCCAGATCTGCAGCAGCGAGCGCCGTGACAGTTCTCTGCTGTGCATCGTCGAGACTCCGGCCGAACTCAGTGCGATCGAGTCTGCGACGGATTACCACGGCAACTATTTTGTCCTGCACGGACGGCTTTCCCCGCTCGACGGGCTCGGACCGAGGGAACTGGGTCTCGATGCACTGGCGTATCGCCTGCAGGAGGGAGAGATCGAGGAGATCATCCTGGCCACCAATCCGACCATCGAGGGTGAGGCGACGGCCCAGTACATTTGCGACCTGGCTACAAAGAGCGGTATAAAAACCACCCGTATCGCGCACGGTGTCCCGCTCGGCGGGGAACTCGAGTATCTCGATG
This sequence comes from Chromatiales bacterium, assembly GCA_050116235.1. Lineage (GTDB taxonomy): Bacteria > Pseudomonadota > Gammaproteobacteria > Chromatiales > Chromatiaceae > Sva-25. The sequence continues at coordinate 3,867 of JASFPB010000028.1, forward strand.
GCGGAACACTGGCGCATGCATTTTCCGGGCGCAGGGAGCTTTCCTGAACATGAAATTCTAGGGTGGAAGAGATGTCTGACGATTGCCTGTTTTGCAAAATCGCCTCCGGCGAGATCGGAGAGCTGATCCATGAGAACAACCATGTTGTCGCCTTCAGGGATCTCAATCCTGTTGCCCCGACGCATATTCTCATCATCCCGAGAAAGCACATCTCCACGATCAACGACATCAATGCCGAAGATGCCGAAATCGTCGGCAATCTCTACCTCGCCGCGAAAGAGATCGCCGCATCCCAAGGACTCGCAGAGCGTGGTTATCGCACGACCATGAACTGCAACGCCGACGCAGGCCAGAGCGTTTTCCATATCCATCTGCACCTGACGGGCGGGCATGCCATGGGCTGGCCGCCATGGCCGGAGCGCTGATCGGGACATGCCGACGCCACCGCTGAGTTTCAGGATTCTCGACTACCGCCTGCCGACCGTGAGTTTCGCCACCGACGATCTCTCGCTGGCGAGGGAGCGGCTGTCGAGGCTCATCAACAAGCATCCCGAGGTTTTCGACAATCTCGGCGTGCTGGTGTCATTCGAAACGATCGGGTGTGAGAATCTCGACAAGCAGGAAGCGCTGGAACTCGTGCGAAGCCTGAACATGCGCCCGCTGGCCGTCACCGGCGTTTCAGCAGCCGAGGGCAAGGAGCTGCCGAGAATTACCCCCGTCGAGGAGAACAAGCCCGAAGTGAAAGACGAGCCTGCCGCGGCCCCGGCCACTGCGCAAGCCGGGGAGGATGACGTGGTCATAAAGGCACCGGTGCGTTCGGGGCAACGTGTCTTTGCAAACGGCAACCTGCTCGTCATGGGTAGCGTGAGTTCAGGAGCAGAGCTGCTGGCGAACGGCTCGATCTATGTCTTCGGGGCGCTCAGGGGCAGGGCGCTTGCCGGGCTGCAGGGAGAGAGGGAGGCATCCATCCTCTGCCATGACATGCAAGCCGAGGTCATCGCCATTGCGGGGGTTTACATGCTCGGTGAGGAAATCGACGAAAAGCATCTCGGCAAGCTGACAGAGGTCACCCTCGCAGACGAACTGGTCCTGGAGTCCGTCGGCTAGTCATGGGCAGGGTTATCGCGGTCACATCCGGAAAAGGGGGCGTCGGAAAGTCGACTACCTCGGCATCGCTCTCCATGGGCCTTGCGAAACGCGGTTACCGGACGCTGGTCATCGACTTCGATATCGGCCTGCGTAACCTCGACCTCCTGCTCGGTCACGAAAAACGCGTCCTCTTCGATATCGTTAACGTGATGAACGGCGAGGTCCCCCTGAAGCAGGCCGTCATCCGGGATCATCGCTGCGAGACACTCTACCAGCTGCCGGGATCCCAGACCGAGACCAAGGACGTCCTGGTCCTCAAGAATATTGCGCAGATGATCGACCAGGCGCGTCACGAGTACGACTACATCATCTGTGACTCACCGGCCGGCATCGAGCATGGCGCCCGGATGGCGATGTATTTCGCAGACGACGCCATCCTCGTGGCGACGCCCGAACTGCCGTCGATCCGGGATGCCGACAGGGTCATCGGCCTGATCATGGAGAAGAGTTTCCGTGCCAGTCACGGCATGAATCCGGTCAAAACGCAACTGCTGATCACGCGCCACAACCCCGACCACAGCAATGATGTCCTGACGCCGGAGTCCATCATCGAGCGACTCAACATCCCGCTGCTCGGGGTCATTCCTGAAGACCAGGCTTGCGTGAGCCGCGCAGCCAATCGCGGCGAACCCGTCATTCTTGACAACAGTAGCGCGGCCGGCAGGGCCTATATCGATACTGTCAGCCGTTATCTCGATGAAGAGATTCCAATCCGGTTTGGAAAGAAGCGGAAGCGTGGCTGGCGCGATTTCTTTGGCGGAGGCAAACGCACCAGCGCCAGCTGAGCCCGGACGCCTGTTCAGGCAAGCAGCTTTTCGAGCATCCTCGCGTAGACCGCACTGAGCCGGTCGAGATCAGCCACGGAGACGCACTCGTTGACCTGGTGAATGGTGGCGTTGACGGGGCCGAGTTCAACGACCTGCGCGCCTGTCGGTGCAATGAAACGCCCGTCCGAGGTGCCGCCCGAAGTCGAGAGCTTCGTCGGTTCTCCCGTCACCTCCACAATCGCCTCCTGTACTGCCTGCACCAGTTCTCCCTCGGCTGTCAGGAAGGGCTTGCCCGAGAGACTCCACTCGATGTCATAGTTCAGGCCGTGGCCATCGAGAATCCCGGCCACCTGCCGCTCGAGTTTGTGATGATTGGTTTCTGTCGAGTAACGGAAGTTCATGAGCAGTTCGACACTGCCCGGGATGACGTTGGTCGCGCCCGTGCCACCCCGGATGTTCGAGATCTGAAAGGTCGTCGGGGGGAAGAAGTCGTTGCCCCGGTCCCACTCGGTCGCGGAGAGCTCCGCGATTGCCGGGGCTGCGAGGTGGATCGGGTTCTCGGCAAGGTGCGGGTAGGCGACGTGCCCCTGCTTGCCGTAAATCACGAGCTTTGCGTTGTGCGAACCACGCCGGCCGTTCTTGATGATGTCACCGAGGCGATTGGTCGATGAGGGCTCGCCGACGAGGCACCAGTCGATCTTCTCGTCGCGTGCCTCGAGTGTCTCGACAACTTTCACGGTCCCGTCGATGGCCGGTCCTTCCTCGTCGCTGGTGATCAAAAAGCCGATGGAGCCCCTGTGATCAGGATGCCCGGCGATGAATGTTTCGCAGGCAGTAACCATGGCCGCGAGGCTGCCTTTCATGTCGCATGAGCCACGGCCGTAGAGCAGGCCGTTACGGATCTCGGGAATGAAGGGATCGCTGTCCCAGTCGGCGGGATCGCCCGTCGGCACCACGTCGGTATGACCGGCAAAGGCAAAAACCGGGGCATCCGTTCCGCGGCGCGCCCAGAAGTTGTCGACGTCGCCGAAGCGCAGTCGCTCGATGGTGAAACCCATCGCCTCGAGACGCCCGACCATCAGTTCCTGGCAGCCGGCATCTTCGGGTGTGACCGAGGCACGACGCACCAGTTCCAGGGCGAGATCGAGCGTGGAAGACATCAGCCGAAGAGCTCCTCGTAAATCTCGGCTTTGAAGCCGACAGTGACCTTGCCCTTCTCTTCCAGCACGGGGCGCTTGATGATCGAGGGCGTCTCGAGCATGAGCTTGATAGCGCTTTTCTCATCGATGGACGCTTTCACGTCATCGGGTACCTTGCGCCACATCATGCCGCGACGGTTCAGCAGCGTCTCCCAGCCGACTGCCTTGATCCACTCGTCGAGTTTTTTCTTCTCGATGCCGAGCTTCTTGTAGTCGTGAAAGTCGTACTCGATACCATTGTCGGCGAGCCAGGCGCGCGCCTTCTTCATGGTGTCGCAGTTCGGGATACCGTAAAGCGTCGTCATCAGATATCGCGCAACAGCTCGTTGATACCGACCTTGCCGCGTGTCTTCTCGTCGACGGTCTTGACGATGACGGCGCAGTAGAGGCTGTAGGTGCCGTCCTTCGACGGCAGGTTGCCGGAGACAACGACGGAGCCGGCCGGGATGCGGCCATAGCTGACCTCGCCGGTCTCGCGGTTGAAGATCTTGGTGCTCTGACCGATGTAGACGCCCATGGAGATGACCGAGCCCTCCTCGACGATGACACCCTCGACAACCTCGGAGCGTGCACCGATGAAGCAGTTGTCCTCGATGATGGTCGGTGCGGCCTGCAGCGGCTCGAGGACGCCACCAATACCGACGCCGCCGGAGAGATGGACGTTCTTGCCGATCTGGGCGCAGGAACCGACGGTCGCCCAGGTGTCGACCATGGTGCCCGAATCGACATAGGCACCGATGTTGACGTAGGAGGGCATGAGTACGCACGAAGGTGCGATGAAAGAGCCCTTGCGCGCGGTGGCCGGCGGCACGATACGCACGCCGCCTTCGCGGAAATCACGCGAGTTGTAGTCGGCGTATTTCGAGGGCACCTTGTCGTAGTAGTTGGTGAATCCACCCTTCATGAAGACGTTGTCCTCGATGCGGAAGGACAGCAGCACGGCTTTCTTGATCCACTCGTTGACGACCCAGTCGCCATCTTTCTTCTCGGCGACACGGAGTTCACCGCGATCGAGATGCTCGATGGCAGTCATGACCGCATCCTTGACGAGGGTGTCGACGTTGCGCGGGGTGATCTCGGCCCTGCGTTCAAAGGCGTCGACGATAATGGATTCAATATCACTCATCGGAAATCTCCGGAAAATCAGTAAAAATCAGGTCGAAAAATCGGTCAGCAGGATTCTACACAGGTTTTGATGCGCTGTGCGGCCTCGATGCACTCCTCGATGGGGGCGACAAGCGCCATCCTGACCCGGTTTTTGCCTGGGTTGCCGGCGGCTGTATCGCGAGAGAGGTAGCTGCCGGGAAGCACGGTGACGTTCTGGTCTGCGTAGAGCTTGCGCGCGAACTCGGTCTCCGCGATCGGTGTCTTCGGCCAGAGGTAGAAACCGGCATCGGGGCGCGAGACCTCCAGCACATTGCCGAGAATATCGAGCACGGCGTCGAACTTGGCCTGGTAGAGAGCGCGGTTCTCCTGCACGTGCTTCTCGTCCCCCCAGGCGACACTGCTCGCGGCCTGGTGGTGCAGCGGCATGGCGCAGCCGTGGTAGGTGCGGTAGCGAAAGAAGGCATCGATGATGTTCGCGTCGCCGGCCACGAAACCGGAGCGCAGCCCCGGCGCGTTCGAGCGCTTGGAGAGGCTGTGAAAGACGATGCAGTTGCTGTAGCTGTCATTGCCCATCGCAGCAGAAGCCTGCAGCAGGCCGGCAGGCGGATTCTGCTCGTCGAAGTAGATCTCCGAGTAGCACTCGTCCGAGGCGATGATGAAGTCGTGTTTCTGTGCCAGCCCGATGAGCTTCTGCAGTGTCGCCATGTCGATGACGGCGCCGGTCGGGTTGCCGGGCGAGCAGAGATAGAGAATGCGGCAACGCTCCCATGTCTGGTCACTGATGGCATCAAAATCGGGAATGAAACCGTTCTGCTCGTCACAGTTGAGATACTGCGGCTCGGCACCGGCAAGCAGGGCGGCACCCTCGTAGATCTGGTAGAAGGGGTTCGGCATCAGCACGAGCGACTTTGCCGCCGGGTCGATCATCGCCTGGGCAAACGCAAAGAGCGCCTCGCGCGTGCCGTTGACCGGCAGGATGTTCTTCGCGGTCGAGAGGGAGCCGTATGGCAGGTCGAAACGCCTGTTCAGCCAGTCGATGATGGCCTGGCGCAGTTCGGCCGAGCCGAGCGTGGCCGGGTAGCTCGAGAGGTGGTGCAGGTGCGTCAGGACAGCCTCGCTGATAATGGACGGGGTCGCGTGTTTGGGCTCACCGATCGAGAGAGCGATGTGCGACAATGCCTCCGTCGGCGTGGCGTCGGCCTTCAGCGCCTTGAGCTTTTCAAAAGGGTAGGGGTGCAGCCCTTCGAATCCGGGGTTCATGCTGTTTCTGACTGATCAAAAGACGACTATTCTAACGTGACACACAGAGGCTCTCCAGAGAATCATTGGCTCCCGGTCGTGACGCTGCTCTACTCGGCGGCATTCTGGGGTGTCGTCTGGTACCCGACACGCTATCTCGAGGTGAACGGAATCAGTGCATTCTGGCTCACCTCCATCGGCTACTCGGCAGCCATACTGCTCGCATTACCGTTCATCCGCGGCTACGGGCGCATCGGCCATCACTGGCCGGACTATCTCGTCATGATGCTGGCCGCGGGCTGGGCCAACCAGGCCTTCCTGCTGGCTATGATCGAGGGCACGGTCGTGCGTGCCATGCTGCTCTTCTACATGGCGCCGGTCTGGACGCTGATCATCAGCCGCTTCGTCCTCGACGAGAACATCGTGCGCCGCAACTATTTGCTCATGGTTGTTGCTATGGCCGGAGCCCTGCTGATGCTCTGGGATCCGGAACTCAAGAACCCCTGGCCGAACTCGACGGCCGACTGGCTCGCGCTCACCTCCGGCATGACCTTTGCGCTCAGCAATGTCATGATCCGCAAGATCCAGGACCAGCCGGTGCTGCTCAAGACCGCCAGTACCTGGCTCGGTGTCGGGTTGATCGGGGTGGCTGCAATCCTCATCCGCGGCGAACCGGTTCCCGATGCAACGGCGCAGACGTTCGGACTCGTCGTGCTGCTCGGTGTCGCGGGATTCATGGTCGCAACCCTCGCCCTGCAATACGGTGTCACCCACATGCCGGCGCAGAAATCCGCCGTCCTGCTGTTGTTCGAGCTCATCGCCGGTGGCGTCTCCGCCTGGCTGTTGGCCGGTGAGGAGATCGGGCATATGGAAATTATCGGCGGCACCATGATCATCGTCTCCGGGTATCTTGTCGCGACCTGGGGACACAAGCAAAACGAACCGATACCTGAGGGCCATGCATAAGATCCACTCCATTCACCACGCCAGCATCATCGTTTCTGATACCGAATGCTCGCTTGCCTTCTATCGCGACCTGCTGGGTATTCCGACCTGTGATCGGCTCGACCTCGGCTTCCCCGGCGCCTGGCTGCAGATCGGCGAGCAGCAGATTCACCTGCTCGAGCTGCCTAATCCCGACCCGGTTGCAGAACGTCCGGAGCACGGCGGCAGGGACCGGCATATCGCCTTCAGCGTGACCGGACTCGACAGCATCGTGGCGAAACTGGAAGAGCAGGGGGTGCCATACACACTCAGCAAGTCAGGCAGAAAAGCACTCTTCTGCCGCGATCCTGACGGCAACGCCGTCGAGCTCATCGAGCAGGGGTAATTCGCGAAGCTGTCATTGCGAAGTCGCGCAGCGACTGTGGCAATCTCATAGCCTGAGATCACCACGTCGGCCTGCGGCCTCCTCGTGATGACAGCGTTAAGAGATTCGGGAAACATGTCATCCGGGCGAAGCGCAGCGGAGGCCCGGAATCCATTTGCTCAGTTACCGGAATTAGTCTCCTACACCTCATCACGTCATTGCGAAGGAGCGCAGCGACTGTGGCAATCTCATAGCCTGAGATCACCACGTCGGCCTGCGGCCTCCTCGTGATGACAGCGTTAAGAGATTCGGGAAACATATCATTCCGGGGGAAGCGCGGCGGAGGCCCGGAATCCATTTGCTCAGTTACCGGAATTAGCCTCCTACACCTCATCACGTCATTGCGAAGTCGCGCAGCGACTGTGGCAATCTCATAGCCTGAGATCACCACGTCGGCCTGCGGCCTCCTCGTCATGACAGCGTTAAGAGATTCGGGAAACATGTCATTCCGGGCGAAGCGCAGCGGAGATCGGCAATCCAGTTGCTCGATTCCCTGGATTCCCGCCTTCGCGGGAATGACGGAAGAGTCGATTAGACTGCTCTTTGGTTTGTAGGAGCCGAGCCCTCTCGGCGAATATTTAATCGCTCACAGTGTGAGCTCCTACAGCTTATTGCACTGCTGATCCTCCATAGCCGGCCCCAGCCTTTCCACCCACCAGGCCGTCGCACCTGCAACTGCTGTTGGCATGGCGATGAAATTGAGCACAGGCACAACCGTCATCAGCATCACGCCGCCACCGAAACCATAGGTCGACAGCCGCCGATTTTTCAAAAACCGCCTCTGCTCCTTGAATCGTATCCCGTGCAATCCCATCGGGTATTCGGCGTACTCGTTCGCAAGCACCCAGGCGCTGTAGAGACCCCAGACAATCGGCGCGATGATATTGATTCCCGGAATAAGAAACAGAATCAGCAGCGGTATCCCGCGCGTCAGGAAATAGCCGGCTTTCTGCAACTCCGACACGATTGACGGCCAGATTGCAGCAAGGATCGACTCCTGGGCCTCATCCGGTTTCTTTCCGGTCAGATGCTCCTCCACCTTCGCCGACAACAGATCATTGAATGGTGCCCCGATGATATTGGCAACGATGGTGAAGCCGTAAATCAGGATCAGCAGGAAGGCGAGGGCGAACAGAATCCACAATAGCCAGCGAAAGGGCTCGACGATAAAAGTGAATGTCGCCTGCAGCCAGCCCCATTCCGGCAGCCACGATGGTGGTGTTCCTTCAGGAAGGTAGTCGTCCATGAATCCACCAAATGCATCGATGCCGAACCAGAGCATCAGCGAGAAGATCAGGATATTGATGACAAGCGGAATCAGCACAAACCGTCGCAGTCCTGACACGCGGATAAGTTCCAGTCCGCGCACGACATAGTTGAACCCGATCACGGGGTTATTGCTCTCTTTCAACATGTGAGACCAGTCTCGAAAATCTTTCTCAAGAAATATGCATGGTAACAAGGGACGAAATGGCAGTCTGCTCTATCAATCGTTTCTGCTATTTGGGCATGAAAAAAGCCCGGCCATTTGGCCGGGCAACTGTCGTACTTAACCTCAGATGAGGTTAGGGGCAGAGTTAAGGACTCGAAGGGCAGACAATGCCATTGTTGTAGTCATCCAGGATTCCAGCCAAAGCATTCGCCATACTGCTGGTGTACCCGTTGATGTCTGCAATCTTATTACCCTTCACCTTGAAGTACGTCCCTGTGCCATCGAATTCGATGCCAGCAAGTAACGTCTGGGCATCATTGATGGCTGTAGTGGCTGCAGGACACTGGCCAGCATTTACAGCATAGTTGGCTTTCGCTGCGATGTATTGTGCAGCAAGGCCATATGCACTATCACCAGCCATCTTCTTATGCCTGCTGTTAAAAGCATCCCGCTTATCCAGGAGATAGACGGCAATCTGGGTGTCAGCGTCACATATGGGATCTCCATACTGGTCTACAACATCA
>JASFPB010000029.1:0-12600 GCA_050116235.1 Chromatiales bacterium
GGTGGTTCGGAGGCACTCTTTCTCTATACCCTGTCGGAAGCGCTGCACCCTGCCTGGCTCATCGTGATGGTGGCGACTGCCGGGAATACACTCGGAAGCCTGACAAACTGGCTCATTGGCTGGCTCATTGCACGCAAGCGGCCTCTTGTCAGCGAGAGCGACAAAAAGGCAGTGGCAAGAATCGAACGCTATGGCAGCCCGGTACTCCTGCTGGCATGGCTGCCTGTCGTCGGCGATCCGCTGTGCCTTGCCGCCGGCTGGGCAGGGGTCCCGCTGTTTCGCGCCGCTGTCTTCATATTACTTGGGAAACTCGGACGCTACCTGGCGCTTTATGCACTCTGGTGACTGGAAGCTCCTGCAACCGCCAGGCGGTGCGTGGAGGAGCACGTCATGGAAGAGAGAGTATCAGGCCTTCTGTAACCGCAGGGCATTGATCACGACCACAAGCGAACTCAGTGACATGCCAATAGCAGCGCCCCAGGGCGGTATCAGGCCGGCGGCGGCAAAGGGGATCGCAAGCAGGTTATAGCCGGCAGCCCAGCCGAAATTCTGCATGATGTTGCGGCGCGTCTTCCGGGCAAGCCTGCGCGCATCTGCGAGCACTGACGGATTGTCACCGAGGATCAGGAAGTCACTGCTGTTGTTGGCAAGATCCGTTGCATCGGCAAAGGAGATGGAGGCATCAGCCAGCGCCAGGGTAGGCGCATCGTTGATACCGTCACCAAACATGGCGACCTTGCTGCCGGTCGCCTGGTGCTTTTTCGTCCACTGGAATTTATCGGCCGGTGACATACCGCCGACGGCCTCGTCGATTCCCAGCCTGTCTCCCATGCGCGAAACGTTTGCCTGGGAATCGCCACTGAGAATTGTAAAGCTGTCGGCATCGAGTTCTTTCAGACCGGCAAGCATTGCATCGACACCGGGGCGGAGCTGATCGTTCAGCGCAAATATCGCCTGCACGCCGTCGCTATTGGCCAGTAACGAGACAATATGGCCGTCGGCCTGCAGCTGGCACACCTGCTCATCGAGATCCGTGTTGCTGCTGCCAAGTTCGATGGCGTACTCTGCCTTTCCAAGCCGCCACTCGCTTCCCTCGATGAATCCCTGTGTTCCCGCTCCCGGAACATTCATGCGTGATTCGACACTCGGCAGGTTAGCGCTCTCAGACTGCAAGGCCCTGGCGACAGGGTGTTCGGAATCGGCTGCCAGTGCAGCGGCAACTGTCCGTGCCTCTTTCCCCGAAAGCCGACTTGTTGCGATGACCTCGGCAAGTGCCGGTTTTCCGGCCGTCAGTGTCCCCGTTTTGTCGAAGATGAAGTGCTTGCACATCGCGAGCGCATCGAGTGCCTTCATACGCAGTGGCAGGACTCCCAGGTCGATGAAGCGACCGGCACTGACAGAGAGTGCCATGGGTGTCGCCAGTGCCAGCGCACAGGGACAGGTAACGATGAGCACTGCGATCGTGCTCGGCAAAGCCTGTGACGGATCGTTGAACCACCAGTAGAGTCCCGTGCTGCCCGCGATAAACAGAATTACAGCGATGAACACAGTCGCTGCCCGCTCTGCAAGCAGTGCATAACGTGGCCGTTGCTCGAGCCCGCCCTCGACAAGATGCCGGATCTCGCTGACAGCCGAGGCCTGGACGGTGTGAGTCACCTCTATATCCACAGACTGTTCGCCATTGACTGAACCGGCCACGACCCTGTCGCCCGGTTCGCGCAACTGCGGCATGGACTCCCCGGTCAGCAGGGATTCATCAAAGCTGCTGATTCCCTTGAGCACGACACCATCGACAGCCAGGGTCTCTCCCGGCTTGAGTCGAATCACATCACCCGGCACCAGGTCATCGACAGTCACCTTGTGTCGCTCACCCTGCGCATCGATGCGCAGCGCTGTTCGGGGCGTGACACGCGCAAGTTCTTCGAGACGTCCCGCAGCCCGTAATTTCCCACGCAGTTCGAGCCTGCGGGCCATGAGCAGGAAAAAGACGAACATCGCGATGGAATCGAAATAGACCTCGCCATGTTCGGTGATGGTGGTGTAAAGGCTGCCGAACCAGGCAACCATGAGACCGAGCACGACCGGGATGTCCATGCCGAGTCGCCTGTTCCTGATGTCTTGCCAGGCACCGGCAAAGAAATCCTGTGCCGAGTACATCAGGATCATCGCTGTCAGGCCGAGACCGGTCCAGCGACCGATCGTAATCCAGAGCGGGAGACCACCCTCCCCCTCAGGAGTCATGACATAGGTCGCAAGCGAGAAGTTCATGACCAGCATGCCGATCGCGCCCGAGAAAATCAGGCGCTCGGTACTGCGCCGCTTGCGCTGTTCCTGTAGGGCCTGGCTGCGCGAGGCATCGTAGGGGTGTGCGACGTACCCGATATCTGTAATCGCCGTCAGGATTTCGCTGAGCCTGATCTTTTCCGGATTCCAGCGCACGCGTGCACGCTGTGTGACATCGTCAATATGCACATCGATGACACCATCAAGGCTGCGCAAGTGTCTTTCGTTCAGCCAGAGACAGGCCGGGCAGCGGATGTTCTCCAGCAGAAGGTAGGCTTCTCGCCAGTTATCGCCCTCCGTGACGAAATCCTTCTGGATCTCGGGCCTGTCATAGAGTCCAACCTGTTTCAGGAAATCCGGAATGATATCGACGCCGGCGGTAGCTGCCGGATCGGTACGGTGCCTGTAGTAGTCATCCAGGCCGGCATCGACGATCGCCTTGCAGACAGCTTCGCAGCCGTGGCAACAGAAATGTCGCTCTCTCCCGTGCACCTCGAGAGAGGGGATCTCCTCGACATCCGGCACGGGAAGACCGCAATGAAAACACTTCTCCTCCAATTCTGGCTTAGCCTGATCGAGTGATTCAGCCACATCATTCATACAGTCATTGTCTCAGATATCCCCTGGAAACTGCCTTGTATATCGGGATGGGTTCTGGGACTTCCAATGTCACAGGGATGGATAAATCGCAATCCAGCGTAAAAAAAAGACCCCGGCAAAGCGGGGTCATTCAACAATTGTTCGAGATTGCGGGACAATCCGACTACTCCTCCGGAGGCTCCGGAATAGCGAAATAGTCGGCAAGCGCCTCGATCTCCTCCTCGGTCAGCGCTTCTGCGACGACACGCATCCTGGAATAGACATCGTTTTCACGATCCCCCTCCTTGAACTCGGTCATGGTCGTGACGAAGTATTCCCTGTACTGGCCGTTGATGCGCGGATGGTCGAACATGCCACCATTGCCGTCCCTGCCATGGCAGGCAGCGCAAGCCTTCAGCAGGCGCTCGGGATCTCCCGTGTAGACGAGATCATAGATCTCAGGCGACAGCTCCTTTTTGGGCCCCGGATCAGCTGGCGGCTGCGTAGCGAACCAGGCGGAAAGATCGGCCATTTGCTGGTCATCGAGATCCCGCACCGCCTTGTACATGGTACGGCTGTCACGGTTCTTGTCCTGGTAATCCTTGAGCTGCTTGTAGGAGTAGGAAGGCATCAGGCCGGCGATATTGACATCCTCGGAGTCATCCGAGATACCGGCATCACCGTGGCACTTGGCGCATTTCTCTTCCTCGGCAATCTGCTGGCCTCGCGCCGGATCGGCGTTTCGCAAGAGCTTCAGTGTCTCGAGGTCAAAGGCGACCAGCGATGAAGGCTCGGCATGGGCAACAGAAACCGACAGAGCCATTGATGTGATCAGTGTTGTCAATCGAATCATGGTCAGATGCTCCAGGGTACTGTGCCAAAGGACTGGTCAAACAGGAAGAACTGCAGGATCGGGTAGCCGTAGCTCGCGATCATGTAGACCACCACCAGCCAGAACCAGAAGGTGAAGCTGTTCATGAGATGCGGCATGCGTGCAATCGAGTGGACCGGTTGCGCGTACTCGACCTCGGGTACCGCCTCGGGGATCGCGTTACCATGCGTCCTGAAGAGGTTGAGGATCAGCAAAACTGCGGAAATCAGAAGGATGAGACCACCGACGATCATGAGGAATTCGGATGTTCCCCACATCCGGGTCAGTTCCGCATCATAGGGCGTCGAGGAGATACGACGGGGCTGTCCTGTGATACCGATCTGGTGCCAGGGCAGTGTCAGTACAATCATGCCGACGAACCAGAGCCACAGCTGCTTGCGTGCCATGCTGATGGAAAAGAGTTCCTTGCCGGTCATCTTTGGCCAGAGGTAGTAAGCAATGGCGAAATACATCATGACCGTGGTGCCGCCGAAGATCAGGTGGAAATGGCCGGTGACCCACTGGGTGTTGTGTACCATCGCATTCATGGAGTAGCTCGCATTGACGACGCCTCCAAATCCACCGACGGTCAGCAGCAACATCGCCAGACCGGTAGCGAGTACCATGGGGTTATCCCACGGCAGTGTCTTCAGCCAGCCGAAGAGACCCTTGCCCCCACGCAGGCGTCCTGCAAGCTCCATCGAGGCGATGACCGTGAAGCCGGTAATCAGTGTCGGCACAGCCACCATGAAAGTGCCGGTCATGTGCAGGAACTTCCAGCCTGCTGCCTGGAACGGGTCCATGTAAAGATGGTGGAAACCGATCGGGACCGAGAAAACAAACAGCATGATGAAGGCCAGTCGCGCCATGTGGTCACTCACGAGTCGACCACCTGCCTGCTTCGGCATCAGGGTGTAGAAAGCAATGTAGGCCGGGAAGAGCCAGAAGTAGACGATGGCATGCAGCGTCCAGGAAAAGAGCGTGCGCGCCAGGCCGACATCAACAGTGTCAGAGATTCCGAGGGACCAGGGAATCAGCTGGAACAGGACCTCGAGCGTGACGCCGAGGCTCGTGATGAACCACATGATGGCATTGGCGACCGTGCCGTACATGGCAAGTGGAACTGTTTCACCCGGGTTTTCCTTCTTCCACTGTGTCATGGTCATGACCATCACGAGACACCAGAACCAGGAGCCGACAACCAGCATCGCGGCACCGATATAGAAGGCCGGGTTCGCGCGCAGGGGCGGGTAGAAGGTATAGAGGACGGAAGCGTTGCCGGTCAGCAGCGGCACCGCGGCGGTCAGAACACCGGCCAGTGCCAGCCAGAAACCGATCCAGCCGAGACTTTTGCCCCAGAGCTCGCGTTTCAGACTGGTCGTCGCTGTGTAGTAACCGTAACCCATGACAAGAAAGGTCGTGAGAACGAAGCCCATGAGTACGCCGTGCGTCGAGACCGAGGCGAAGTAGACTTCCGGAATCATGATCTCGGGTATCAGGTCGATGCGCTGGACGACCTGGTAAAGGCCCATCAGGACCGCTGCCAGGAAAGCAATAAAACCAACCCACATATTGGCCAGGCTGAGGCCTGCTGCATTATCTCTCATCAGTTGGTCCCTCCAGCGGTTTTCGCGACGACATTGAGGCGTGACCACATGCTGTCGTGACCGAGCCCGCAGTATTCATTACACAGGAAGGAATACTTGCCGGTTTTCGGAAAAGTAGTCGTGACCTCCGAGACGTAACCCGGAACGATCATGGATGCAGCGTTCGTAAAGGGGACATGCACGCCATGCAGCACATCGGCACTGGCGATACGGAACTTGACTGGCGTATCCACAGGCACATCGATGACCGGCGGGAAGAAGCCGTAACGCGCCGCGACCATGGTCACGGTGAGCGTGCCGTCGCCATTATCCTTGACACCGAGATTATCCTCTGCAAACTCCTCGGTGAGGTGCAGACGCGAGGAATCAACGGTCTCGACATTACTCGGCGGATGCAGGTTGTTTGTCAGTGCATAGAGCCCGAGAACGCCGCCCATGACGAACGCCAGCAAGAGTGAAATCCAGACCCAGCGTCTCTCGAGCGGGTCTTCGCAAATAGCAAGTAGTGGGTCACGCATTGTCTATTTCCTCACTGGATCGGGCCGTGGGACATGAACAGGATGAACATGAATGCCCAGGCAGCAGCGAAAATGGCGGCGAACAAGAGAAGCAGCGCAAAGGTTCCTTTCGGGAGACTGTGCAGGATTTTCTCTTCTTCTTCCGGTGTCAGTTGATTCATTTCTACCTTCCTCGATTACGTCACAGGACGACGTGTGCACGCAGGCTCACAGATCGTTCGTTACATGTCATGAGACAAGGACAGACAGGCAGGAGGAGCCGGGCAGAGAGACAAGTGCTGGCGATGATTGAAGCAGTATGTTTCAGCCAGCGTTATTGTTCTGGTTGGTGCGGGGAAAACCCGCCGGGTCCCTCGGTCCTGTTATTGTCATTGCTTCTATTGTTGTTTTTATGCTGGAAACTATATCTCCAGTTTAATCTCGCGTGCAACATGTAAATGCCCCGGCGAGTGGGGCTCGATAGATGGATAAATATTGTCTTGGCGAGATCCGTGCAAAAACAGATCGCGTCCCGGGTTGTCCCGAACAAAAGGCGCTCATGAGTGGACATGGCCACCAGGCGATGACTTCCGCGGGCATCTCCAAAGAGTGGTAAAAAAACAAAGGCGCGGGTGTAACCCACGCCTTCATCTTTAGTCAGTAGAGACTTAACCCTTGAGCAAAGCCCTTCGTCGCCTTGCCTGGACAAGAAGCAGGATAGCTGCGAGAAACAGGATCTCGATGCCCATTGCTCCTCCACCATGAGAGGCTCGCGGTACTGAAGAGATCGGTGCATGCCCATCCACACGACGGTTCTTCACGGGCACTGCCGCACGCTGCGAAGCGGCAGCCTGTTCCACCTGGAGGCGATCCCGATTGCGTCGATCAATGCCACGCGCTGCGAACTGCTCCTCGCGCATCACAACCATCGACGTGTGATCGGTCACGAGACCATGCTCGACGGCAAGTCCGATAATGGCATCGCGCGAATCAGCATCGGCGCCGAGGTAGTCGATACGTTCCTGCAACTCGCGAATCTTTGCATAGGCCCAGAGACGCTCGATCCCGGGATTCTCCGTCGCAACCACCGGAAAGGAAAAGCTCGTTTCGTAGCGCTTCTCATGCCCCGAGACCCTGCCGGTCAGCGACAGCTCTGCCGTGCCATCGCCAAAGTAGTGACCGAACACCACGAGTTGTTCACCACGGTAGAGAGACGCTGGTGCTTCCGGCGAAAGGTCAGCAACCCTGACACCGCGGATTTTCAGATCGAGGTCGTGCAGTGCCTCGTGAGAGACCTTGCTCGTGAACTCCATGAGCTTGCCTGCGATATCGTCACTGTTGGAGACGCTCACAGCGAAACCGTTAGAGACATGCGCCATCGCCTCGAGCAACGGGCGGTTGCTACCGTTGCCCATGACGGCCGTGAAAAGACGCACATCATGCTGTTTCATGAGATCGATGAAATCACGCTTTTCAGTCACCCCGACATTGGCTTCGCCGTCCGTGACCAGCACGATGGCGCTTGTCCTGTCGGCGTCCAGGCTATCGAGTCCTCTCGTCAGGCCGGCGAAGAGATTGGTGCCACCATCAACGGATGAGGCCGCAAGTCTCTCGCTCCACCGGGTAATCGCTTCCGGCGTGGCACTGATCCATCCCGGTGTCAGCTCACTCGCGCTGTTGTTGAAACGGATGAAGCGAAACCTGTCATTCGTGCCGAGCTTGCCGAGCGCGCGCTGTACGCCATCGACGAGTGTCTGGTACTTCCCGCGCATGGATCCGGACATGTCGAGCACGAAGACCCAGTCACGCCCTTCTGTGATTTGCGCAAGGTCATCACCTGGCGTCAGGGTCAGCATGAAGGTGCCGCGCTGCTTGCCTGGTTCACGATAGGTGACGAGATCCACCGAACCCGGGAGTCCTTCCTTCAGTCGCCAGTAGACGACGATATCCCTGTCGAGACGCATCGGCTGCTGTTGCTGCCCGGGGGCCACGCCGGGATCGGAGTCGTCCGAGACGACTCCGGCACCTGACTCTACAATCTCGGCCTGCCACTCCTGCTCGCCCTGGCTGGCGATTACCGCCTGCGGATGCTGCGGCAGGCGCAACGCCGTAACAGGGTAGCCGGAACGCAGCTTGAGCCTGAACGAGAAATCCTCCTGCACTACCGGATCGTTGTTCCAGAAAGCCAGCGCCTGTTCATCTGTCTCGCCATCCTCGAGAGGGTATACATATCGACCAATGCCGGTGTCGATCTCTGCCGGCTGCAGGTAAACGAGGCGGATACGCGTCTCGCTCTGCGCGCGCACCGGAGAGACCGACACTTCGAAACGGTAGTGTTGCTGCTTTTCCGTGAGACCCGCCTCGCGGCCCGCAGCCTTCTCCTCCTCGTAGAGTTTGCGTGCCTCTTTTCGTTCGAAGACTTCCCCGGTCACCGGCTGACCATCGATCCAGATTGTGAACTCGGAAACCGCACCCTTCTCGGGTACCGGAAAGGCATAGACAGCCTCCAGATCGGTCGGGTTGGGATTGCTGAAGACCTGGTCCACCTCTGTGATGGCATAACCATCCTCGATGGTGACCTCGACATGATGGGAGCGGATCTGCGGCGCTGCCAGAGAGCTGTCTTTCGGCGTCAGTAGTCCGGCCGCCAGCGCACTCGTTGCGCTGCCGACCAGCAGAATAAGTGCGGCTATCGCTGTTGCGCTGAGCCGTTTGAGCAGTGTTTTCATGGCTAATCTCCTTGATGAAACAGAGTCTCGAACCCGGCGGGTTCACTCTCAGGATTAACCAAGAGACCAATAATCGCTACATTTTCTTAATTTGTGTCACAATGCCGGCTATTAAGTATCATATATCGAGACTTTTCATGGCTTTTGCACAAGAACTCATTGATACGCTGAAACGCGAACTTCGCGCCCGACGTATCACCTACACCGATATTGCGCGGGAATTGCAGTTATCCGAATCGAGCATCAAACGGCTCTTCAGCGAAGGAGACATGAGCCTGAGCCGGCTCGAGAGGATCTGCTCACTCGTCGATCTCGACATCTCGCAACTTGCGACCAGGGCAACGGAACGACGCCGCCATATTCATTCGCTCACGCAGGAGCAGGAGCAGATGCTCGTCGGAGACGAAAAACTGTTACTGCTGGCAGTGCACCTGATCAATGGCTGGAGTTACGGGCTGGTTGTGAAAACCTATGACATCGACAAGCACGAGGGGCAGCGCATGCTGGTGTTACTCGACCGCATGCAGGTTATCGAGCTGCTGCCCGAGAACCGTGTGCGCATCCTGCTCGCACCCGACTTCCAGTGGCTGCCGGATGGACCGATCCAGCGCTTCTTCGAGCACGAGGTACAAAACCGTTTCTTCAGCTCCAGCTTCACGGCAAGGGGCGAGTTGCGTCTCGTCATGAACGGCTGGATGTCCATGCACAGCATTCATGCCTTTCACGAATCCATGCGACGCCTTGCGAAGGAGTTTGATCTGCAGATCAAAAGCGATCGCCACGTGCCGGTCGAGGAACGACGCGGAACCACCATGGTTGTCGCCATCCGGCCATGGACGCTGGAGATGTTCGAGAAGTACACCAGGTAGCGTAGAGCGCATGCGATGCGACTCTCTCCATCAATCGTTCCGTTACGCGAAGCCGATCATATCGATCGTACTTTCACGGCTGTTTCAATGTTTACCTGACCCTTTCCGCAGCATTCAAATCCAATTATCGTGTTTTCGGGCGGCTTCACCGGCCATTCCTTCACGCTTTTGAGCCGTTGAGCAATTCATGGAGTACCCTATGGTGTGTTGCCGCATCAGCACTCGGGACACGGGACCCAGGCAATCCGATCGCGCTGTCGCATAGCCAACCCGGTGACTGACCTTGGCTGAATTGATCGTGAATTCAGCATTCGGATTCCTGAGTGCATGACTCAGTAGCGCCACTTGTCTGTTATTCAGTCCTTCTCCCCTCTCGAGAAAGGCTTCTGCCTGTTGGATTTCTTTCGTTTTCTTTTCCAGTCCCTTTTCCGCGTCAGTGCAAAGGACGCATAAAAGACGTAGGATGCGGTGAGCATCGCGAACCGCATCAAATCACCAAAACCACGCCCATTGGAAAGGACGCCAATGACAAACTATCGCCGTATCAAGGAACCGGGAGGCAGCTATTTCTTTACTGCCAACCTTGCATCTCGCCGTAATAACAGTCTCCTTGTCGAGCATGTCGACGCGTTGCGCGAGGTAATCCGAAAGGTGAAAAATGCCCATCCATTTTCTATCGATGCGATTGTTATTCTTCCCGATCATCTTCATTACATATGGACCATGCCGGCCGGTGATGTTGATTACGCTGAACGCTGGAATCTGATCAAGTCCGGATTCTCGAGATGCATACCCAGGGGTGAATACCGTTCAGAAAGCCGAATCAAAAGAGGCGAGAGAGGAATCTGGCAACGCCGCTTTTGGGAGCATCGAATTCGCGATGAAGAAGATTTGCGCAATCACATCGATTACATTCACTGGAATCCGGTCAAGCATGACCTGGTGTCTCGCGTTCAGGATTGGCCACATTCGAGTTTTCACGCGTACGTGTCTCGCGGGTTACTGCCGCTGAACTGGGTTGGCGGTGAAGATACTCTTCAGGAGGTGGGGGAGTAGAGCAAGCGATGCGGTTTGCAATGCTCACCGCATCCTACGGCACTGCCATAACGCCTTCCGATGGATTGCATGGCGCGACGCCGCGTCACGCACGCAGCGGTAGAGGTATTGAAAATCGTCGTGGCGGGCGAGGATCGGATCGCAGTTGTGGCCGCGTACAACAATATGCTGTGGCTGTTCCGGCAGAAACAGCCTCGGCTTTCTCGGCATCATGACCTCCTTGTCATGGTTGTTTGCTGGCATCAAGACGAAGCCAGGCGGCTTCGGTTTTCACTCCAATCCATAGCCAAGGTTTGCACCAAAGTCTGGCATTCCGCCTTTTCTGATGGTAACTTCCCAGTGCTGAAGATCCTCTCTTCCCCTGTCCCAGAAAAGATTGCATAAATCCAGGTATTCAAGAACAATCTGGGCCTCACCTTGCTCCAGCAACTCCTTTGCAAGCGACATGTTTGGACCGAATGAAGAAAGCGTTGCTCCACCGGATACTTGCCCTGCCTTGCGCAGGTGTTCCTTGGCCCTTTTCAGGTCACCTTGCTTGAGCGCAATACGGCCGAGAATGATGTTGGCGGCATGAATCTCATTACCCGCGCGCCCGGCGCTGTTCACAACGAAGTCCGTCATTAGCAAACGATTGGCGTAATCCTTGGCCTTTGCCAATTCTCCGGCGGCAAAAGCAGCGTTCAATAGCTTGCTGATCATCGAGGCTTCAAACACACGTCTGTTACTTTCATCCATTTGATCCATGCCGGCAGCCAATCCCGATGACTTTTCCAGGTAATTCAATTCACGCCTGGCGAGAGTTTTCTTTTCCTCTTCGGTACGGGCCATCATCCGCTTCATTTGAAAGTACAGAGGCCAAAAATCAGTCACACAAGACGCACAAATCGCTTCCAGTTTGCGTGTCAGCTCGGCACCGTATTCGACGGGATCTATATCCATCTGTTTTCTGGCAAACGCTTGCGCGATAGGGCCACGCATGAACAGATAATGAATTGCACTTGCCAGCACCTTCGGATCAGACGAATCGTCCAATGCCTGCTTCGCCTTTATTGAAAAGCTGTTGTCTTGTTCGCTTCTCCCAATACCAACGGGCAGCCCGGTATGTGTCTGCATGGCGATTTTCAGCACCCCTTCAGCATAAAGCAGGCCAAGTGACACAGAGTCGTTTGCCTCTTTCAGGTAGCTTTCAGCAAGTTGCTTGTCATGTAGTTGCACAAAACGGGCAGCATTTCGCAGGATGGCTGTATCGGCCTGGTGCTTTTCTATCTGCTCCTCCCACAACAGCTTTGCCGCTTCATAACCTTCTCTGTCGGCCAGGCTATGTCCCGCGGGATCAATCGTTATCTCCGGCATGCCGGCCAAATCGGAATCAGGATAGTTGTTGATGAGCCAATGAATATGACGACGACGGGCATCTATAGTGGCAGCAACGCCAAGCTGGCGGGATGCTCGATGAAAATAATAACCAAGTAGCTTGCTGCGTGCAGACAAGTCATGCGGATCTTGCTCCAGACGCTTTTCAAGTTGCAGGGCATCAGCCTTTGAAAGTCTTCGCCCTTCACTCGGGATCGCAACATCACCCCGGCCTGAAGATTGCTGCGCATCCGGTTGCTCTGAAGCAGCCAATGCCGAGCCGCCAGGACATACGCCAAGCATAATGACCGTGCAGAGTTGAATCAGTATTGCTTTGACTTGAATCCTGCCAGAAACAAAATACGTTCGCACAACATTCCTTCTTGAAAACAGATAATTCAATCATTCATTGGCGATCATTCTACAATTGCATTCGGTCAGCAAGCCCGCACATCGGGCAACAGCTTGTTCGGGGCTCATTCAATCCCCAGCGTCGCCCAGATGTCGTCGATCCGCTGCTTGACGGCTTCATCCATGACAATCGGCTTGCCCCACTCGCGGTCGGTCTCGCCCTTCCACTTGTTGGTCGCGTCCATGCCGATCTTGGAGCCGAGACCTGAGACTGGCGAGGCGAAATCGAGATAGTCGATCGGCGTGTTCTCGACGAGCGTAATATCGCGCGCCGGATCCATGCGCGTGGTCATGGCCCAGATGACATCGTTCCAGTCGCGCACATTGACGTCGTCGTCGGTGACG
>JASFPB010000030.1:0-12387 GCA_050116235.1 Chromatiales bacterium
ATGAACCTGCGAGTATCCCTCACCAGCGCCTCGCCACGAGAGTTTCGAAAACCCGGAAACTCGGCGATGAGATGATTGAACTGGAACTGCGTACGCCTCGCTCGCGGACATTCCGCTTTCTCGCGGGCCAGAAGGCGCAACTGACATTCGGCGATTGCGTCTCGGTAGTGCTGCCGATCGCCAGCTGCCCCTGTGACGGCATGCATCTTCGCTTTTATCTGCACGCTGACGAACTCGCCCTGGCCGACTGCTGGCCGGAGCGGCTCAAGCATGGTGAGCGCGTTACCATTCAGGGCCCTTGCGGGCATTTCGTCATGAACGAGAACTCGAAACGGCCGTTGCTGTTCATTGCATGGGATGCGGGATTTGCACAGATCCAGAGTCTCATCGATCATGCCATATCCATCGATCCAGACCGGACCATGCGGCTCTATTGGCTCTCCGCTGCCGAACATGGCCACTATCTCTCCAACACCGGCCGGGCCTGGGAAGATGCACTTGATGACTTCAGCTACCGCCCTGTTGCACTCTCCTCAGCCAGCCAGCTACGAGGTGTGATCACGCAGATTCTCGAAAGCCTGGGAGGGGATGATTACGATCTCTACCTGACCCTGCCCCGGGACAACATCGCCCGCTGCCGCAGGCGTATCCTGGAACGGGGAATACCCGGGGAACAGCTCTCCATCGACACTGCCTGATCGCCTCCCTGTGGCATCACAGGGCATCACGCCTGATATCTGGTAAGATTCGCGCTTATTGTTGGCAGACACTCAAGTTGCATGAGAACTTCGCATTTCCCGCTACAGACACTGAAGGAAACGCCCTCGGACGCCTCGATCGCAAGCCACAAGCTGATGCTGCGCGCAGGCATGATCAGAAAGCTTGCCGCGGGTCTCTACACCTGGCTTCCGCTCGGGCTGCGTGTACTTCGCAAGGTCGAACGGATCGTACGGGAGGAGATGGACAGGTCTGGCGCGCTGGAGGTGCTGATGCCGGCCGTGCAGCCCGCAGAACTCTGGCGGGAATCGGGACGCTGGGAACAGTATGGCCCGGAACTGCTGCGTTTTCATGACAGGCACAACAACGAATTCTGCTTCGGCCCGACACACGAGGAGATCATCACCGACCTCGCGCGCAACGAACTGCAGAGCTACAGGCAGCTGCCGGTCAATTTTTACCAGATTCAGACCAAGTTCCGCGACGAGATCAGGCCGCGCTTCGGTGTGATGCGTGCGCGCGAGTTTCTCATGAAGGACGCCTACTCCTTCCATGCTTCACAGGAGTGCCTGCAAGCGACCTACGAGCTGATGTACGACACCTACAGCAATATCTTCCACCGCTGCGGTGTCGATTTTCGTCCCGTCCATGCAGATACGGGCTCCATCGGCGGAAGCGCTTCACACGAGTTCCACGTCCTCGCGGACTCCGGCGAGGACGCCATCGCCTTCTCCACCATGAGTGATTATGCGGCCAATGTCGAACTCGCCGAAGCAGTCGCTCCTGCGGCAGAGCCTCCAGCCCCCTCCATGGAGATGACGCTCGTCGACACGCCTGACGCAAAAACCATCGACGAACTCGTTGAACAGTTCGACCAGCCCGTCGAGAGGACCGTGAAAACACTGATCGTTCACGCAACCGAAGAGTCGCAGCACAGTCTCGTTGCACTGCTCGTCCGGGGGGATCATGAACTCAACGAGGTCAAGGCGGCCAAGCTCCCTGACGTCATGGAACCACTCTGTTTCGCAAGCGACGAGGAGATCCGTGATGCGGTTGGAGCAGGCACGGGATCGCTCGGCCCGGTAGGCATGCCGCTGCCCGTGATCGCCGATCGCTCGGTTGCCGTCATCGCCGATTTCAGCGCCGGCGCCAATATCGACGGGAAGCACTATTTCGGCATCAACTGGGAACGTGACCTGCCACTCCCTGAAATCGCCGACCTGCGAAACGTCCGGGAAGGCGATCCGAGTCCCGACGGCCAGGGTAGCCTGACCATCGCCCGTGGCATCGAGGTCGGTCACATTTTCCAGCTGGGCAGAAAATACTCCGACGCTCTGAAGGCCGAGGTGCTCGACGAAAACGGCAAGAGCATAGTCATGACCATGGGATGCTACGGGATAGGTGTCTCGCGTGTCGTCGGTGCCGCCATCGAGCAACACAACGACGACCAGGGCATCGTCTGGCCTGCATCGATCGCCCCCTTCGAGGTAGCACTCTGCCCGATTCGCATGGACAAGTCCGGGCAGGTTCGTGAAACGACTGAGCGTCTCTACGCGGAGCTTCAGGCAGCAGGTGTCGACGTTCTGCTCGACGACCGCGGACTGCGTCCGGGCGCCATGTTCGCTGACATGGAACTCATCGGCATTCCACACCGCATCGTCATCGGCGACCGGGCGCTTGACGAGGGAAATGTCGAGTATCGAGCCCGGGCCGCCTCCGACAACGAAATGATCCCGCTCGGCGAGATCGTCGATAAAATCACCATGACACTCAAGGATTCCATCGCATGAGCCAATCCAGCTACACGAAAGAAGAACTCATCGCATGCGGCCATGGCAAACTGTTCGGGCCGGGCAATGCACAGTTGCCCGTCGACAAGATGCTCATGCTGGACCGTATCATCACCATCAGCAATGACGGCGGAGGTTATGGCAAGGGCGTCATCCACGCAGAGCTCGATATCACTCCCGATCTCTGGTTCTTCGAATGCCACTTTCCGGGAGATCCGGTCATGCCCGGCTGCCTCGGTCTCGATGCCATGTGGCAACTGGTGGGGTTTTTTCTCGGCTGGAGCGGTCACCCCGGCAAGGGTCGGGCACTCGGCGTGGGAGAGGTGAAATTTACCGGTCAGGTACTGCCAACCGCGAAAACCGTTTCCTATCACATCGATATCCGGCGTGTTCTGGCGCAAAAGCTGGTTCTGGGAATCGCTGACGGCCGCGTGGAAGTCGACGGCCGGGAAATCTATACAGCGAAAAATCTTCGCGTCGGACTCTTCACCTCAACGGATAATTTCTGAAGCCGAAAAGAGTGTGACTCACTTTTTGAGCACCATGAAAAAAGCCGTGCAATTGCACGGCTTTTTGATTTGAAAGGCCTCCAGGCCAATCAGAGGTAGTCGGGGTTTCCGACATCCTGTTGCGTGATGGCCTGGTCATGGCCCATCTGTCCTTGCTTGGCAGCCTTGTTTGCCTGCTTCACAGCAGTATCAAAGTCACCCTCTTGCAGGGCCTTCTCGGCGGCCTTGACCATCTTGCCTGAATCGCGCCACTCGCCGCCGACACTGGCCGCTTTCTTCAGGGACGCTTTAGCCTCTTCGATGGCTTTCTCGGCGGCTGCCTTGTCTGCGCCAGCATGGGCAGTACCCATCATGAACGCGGAAAGGGCGATCGCAGTCAGAACTTTTTTCAGCATTGTCTCCTCCTCAGTAGGGATATCTCTTGCGTCGGGCTTTTGTGCCCGCTCTGCGGAATTCAGGTCAGAAAGCATACACTGTTTAATCCGGTCCTGACAACAGATGCATCTTTATTAGAAAACCCTTATTTTCCAGTCAATTAGCGTCTTGTTTCAGACCCCGATATGATGCACAGAGGGGCATGATTATTCCACCCGCTTTTCAGCCCTTCCGCTGCAGGGGGGCCTGGTTTGGCACACAACCGCCTTGAAGTCCGCATCGGGACGAGATAGCCACAAATCAGGCAGATTACTGGACATTTAGCGTCAAATTAGCGAAACTTAGCGCACCATCAGCGATGCTGAAGCCGACAGGACCCCCCTCGGATGCCCAAGATTCTGGTACTCAACGGCCCGAACCTCAACCTTCTGGGGAAACGCGAGCCCGGCGTTTACGGCTCGGAAACACTGGATGAAATCGAGGCTCGCCTGCAAAAACAGGCCGAATCTGCGTCTATCGGCTTCGAATTCCGGCAATTCAATGCGGAACACGCCCTGATCGAGCGTATTCACGCCGCGATGGATGACGGCACGGATTTTATCATCATCAACCCTGCCGCCTTCACGCACACCAGCGTGGCCTTGCGGGACGCGCTGCTCGGCGCTGACATTCCCTTTATCGAGGTGCATATTTCGAACGTGCACAGACGGGAAGAGTTCAGGCGCCACTCCTACTTAACCGACGTTGCTGTCGGCATGATCGCCGGCCTTGGGAGTATCGGCTACGACCTTGCGCTGACAGCGGCAATCTCAAAGATCTGAGTAACCAAACACCATGGACATTCGCAAAATAAAAAAACTGATCGAGCTGATCGAGGACTCGGATGTCGCCGAGATCGAAATCAACGAGGGCGAGGAATCCGTCCGTATCAGCCGTTCCAGCTCGGTTCAGCCACCCGTAATTCATCAGGTTACGGCGCCCTACCCGGCGGCTGCGCCCCCCGCACCTGCAGCACCCGCCGCGGCGCCTGCTGCCAGCCCTCAACCTGCAGCGGAAGAGCCGGCAGCTGAAGAGGAGTTGAGCGGCCACGTTATCCGCTCGCCAATGGTCGGCACCTTCTACCGCGCCTCCTCTCCGGGCGCCAAGCCATTCGTCGAGGTGGGTGATACTGTCTCGAACGGCGATACGCTTTGCATCATCGAGGCAATGAAAATCCTTAACCAGATCGAGGCCGACACCTCCGGAAAGGTCACAAGAATCCTCGTCGACAACGGCCAGCCAGTCGAGTACAACCAACCTCTGTTCATCATCGAATAGGCGGTGCATCCGATGCTGACAAAGGTTCTCATTGCCAACCGGGGCGAAATTGCCCTGCGTATCCAGCGCGCATGTCGTGAGCTGGGAATCAAGACTGTCGCTGTGCACTCGGAAGCCGACAGGAATCTCAAACATGTCCTGCTTGCAGACGAATCGGTTTGCATCGGGCCGGCTTCTTCTGCCGAGAGTTATCTGCAGATCCCCAACATCATCAGTGCTGCCGAGGTGACCGACGCTGTCGCCATCCATCCCGGATACGGGTTCCTCTCCGAGAACGCTGATTTCGCAGAGCGCGTCGAGAACTCGGGATTCATCTTCATCGGTCCCAGTCCGGAAACCATCCGCATGATGGGAGACAAGATCACAGCCATCGAGGCCATGAAAGCAGCCGGCGTACCCTGTGTACCCGGCTCCGATGGACCGCTGGACGATGACGATGACAGAACAATGCGCCTTGCACGGGAGATCGGTTACCCCGTCATCATCAAGGCAGCCGGAGGCGGTGGCGGTCGGGGTATGCGCGTCGTCCATTCGGAAGGCTCCCTGCTGAACTCAATCGCCCTTACGAGGACCGAAGCCAAGACCGCCTTCGGCAACAGCACCGTCTACATGGAGAAGTTTCTCGAGAACCCGAGACACATCGAGTTCCAGGTGTTGTCAGACACACACGGAAACGCAATCCATCTCGGCGAACGCGACTGCTCCATGCAGCGACGCCACCAGAAAGTCATCGAGGAAGCACCAGCGCCTGGCATCAGCAGCAAATTGCGCGAGAAAATGGGGGAGCGCTGCGCAGAGGCCTGTCGCCGCATTGGCTATCGTGGCGCCGGCACTTTCGAATTTCTCTACGAGAATGGCGAATTCTATTTCATCGAGATGAACACGCGTGTCCAGGTCGAGCATCCGGTCTCGGAACTCGTAAGCGGAGTGGATATCGTCAAGGAGCAGCTGCGCATCGCTGCCGGCGAAAAACTCGGCTACAAACAGAAGGAGATCAAGATAAGGGGACACGCCATCGAGTGCCGGATCAACGCAGAAGACCCCGACACTTTCATGCCGAGCCCCGGCAAGATCCTGCAGTTGCACTTCCCTGGCGGTCCCGGTGTTCGTGTCGATACCCATCTCTACGACGGTTACACGGTACCGCCTTATTACGACTCGATGATCGGCAAGCTCATTACTCATGGAGAGGATCGCGAGTCAGCCATGGCACGCATGCGCATTGCACTCTCCGAGATGATCATCGACGGCATCAGGACCAACATCGAATTGCAGCAAAGAATCCTGCGTGACAGGGGCTTCGAGGAAGGCGGTGTGAACATCCATTACCTCGAAAAGATGCTCGGTCTCTGAGCAGGCTCTTCAACCCGCAGGCCACGCGGGGAGACGCAACTCCAGAGCCCCACCATGACATGGCTCCAGGCACATTTGACCAGCGACAAGGCATCTTCACCGATGCTGGAGTCGCTCTTCGAAAGACTCGGCGCCCTGTCAGTCACCCTCACTGATGCCGGCGATGAACCCCAGCTGGAGACAGCACCCGGAGAAGAGCGCATCTGGTCCGAAACCATCGTCACAGGTCTCTTCGCAGGCGACACGGACAAGGTCTCCCTCGAAACAGCGATCCTTGACGCCATCGAACAGCTCGGGATCATGGCAGAGCTCGCCCTTGAACCGCTGGAAGACCAGGACTGGGAGCGGGCATGGATGGAAAATTTTCATCCCATGCAATTTGGTGAACATCTCTGGATCGTGCCTCGGGGCCACCAGCCACCTGCTGATGCTGTCGATCCAGTAGTCGTTTTCCTTGATCCGGGCCTGGCTTTCGGTAGTGGCACACACCCGACGACCGCCCTCTGCCTGCAGTGGCTCGACAGCCAGGACATCACTGGAAAAAGCCTCATCGACTTCGGTTGCGGATCCGGTATTCTTGCCATTGCGGCCCTGAAACTCGGTGCCGCGTCAGCACTCGGTATCGATCATGACCCGCAGGCACTGATCGCAAGTGAACAGAATGCAGAGGAGAACGGGGTTGCCAGCCGTCTCACTCTCACGGAATCGAATTCTCCGGTTGGCGCGCAGGCGGATATCGTCATCGCGAACATTCTTGCCAGCATTCTCATTGACCTGGCGGAGAAGATAGGCTCTCTCGTCAGACCGGGCGGACAGCTGGCACTCTCCGGCATACTCGAGGAGCAGGCTGCTGCAGTCATGGCAGCCTATTCAGCCAGCTTCGAGCTGGAAACGCCACGCGAGCAGGAAGGGTGGGTCCTGATCGCGGGCTGCAGAAAACAGTGACATCATGCCAGCCATCGCATCAGGTCTGGAGACTTGCCGCGACCTCCCTCATGGCCCCTGTCACCTCTGCCAGCTCCGTATTGCTCATGACATAGGGCGGCATGGTGTAGAGCAGCTTGCCAAAAGGCCGCAACCAGACCCCGCGCTCGACCAGCATTGCCTGGACGCGTGCTACATCGAGGCTCTCCTTCATCTCCAGAACACCGATAGCACCAAAGACTCGCGCCTCTTGCACAGCAGCAAGCTCATTCAATGGTAGCAATTCGGCTTTCAACCAGGTCTCGATCCGCTCGACAGACTGCTGCCACTGATTACCCGCCAGCAGATCGAGACTCGCCGATGCAACAGAGCAGGCGAGCGGATTGCCCATGAAGGTCGGGCCATGCATGAAAACATGACCATCCGCGCAGACACCACGTGCCACCTCGTCTGTCGCCAGTGTTGCGGCAAGGCTCATGTAACCGCCCGTGAGCGCCTTTCCGACACAGAGGATATCCGGCACGACGTCGGCATGCTCGCAGGCAAAGAGTCTGCCAGTTCGACCGAAACCCGTCGCGATCTCATCCGCGATGAGCAGCACTCCATGCATGTCGCACAGCTCCCGAACACGGCGAAGGTATTCAGGATGATAGAAACGCATACCCCCTGCCCCCTGGACGACAGGTTCGAGAATGACGGCCGCGATTTCGCTGGCATGTTCTTCGAGCAGCGCGGCGAATGGCGAGATCGCTGACTCATCCCATTGCTCGTAAGGCGCTATCCCCGGCGCAGGCGCGAAGAGCTGCCCCGGCAGCATACCGCTGAAGAGGTGATGCATGCCGTTGACAGGATCACAGACCGACATGGCGCCAAAAGTGTCCCCGTGATAGCCGTTGCGGATGGTCAGGAAACGTTGCCTGCCCGTCTCCTTTTGCCCGTGCCAGTACTGCATCGCCATCTTCATGGCGACCTCGACACTGACAGAGCCGGAATCAGACAGAAAAACGTGCTCTAGCGGTTGCGGTGTCATCTCGACGAGGCGCTGGCAAAGCTCGACGGCAGGCTCGTGCGTTAGACCGCCGAACATGACATGCGCCATGCGGTCCAGCTGGTTTTTCAGTGCATCGTTCAGGAACGGGTGATTGTATCCATGTATGACACACCACCAGGAGGCCATGCCATCGATGACCTCTCTGCCATCGGCAAACCTGAGCCTGACACCCTCTGCAGAATCAACAGGATAGACAGACAGCGGGCTGATCAGGCTGGTATAGGGATGCCAGATATGCTGGCGGTCGAACTGAAGACTTTCTGGAAGCATGATTCGTGCAAGATAGCGGTGAGAGGTCATTATATCCCCGCCTCTCGAGTAGCGGCCAATGCCCGGGCGTCCACCCCTCGAGAAAGCCGGACTGCACTGCACCCGCGCTCCTTACCGGGTAGTAATGAACAGGTCGGAGGGGGACCGAATTGCGCCAGGGAATGGAAATAAGTATATTATCAGGAGCTTATAAACTTTGATCCCAGCAACCGTGATGACATCAAACCAGGAAAGCACCAGAGAACTCACCTCCCTGTTGAGAGAAGCCATCCAGGTGCTCGATCACTGGAAGGTTCCGTACGAACAACAGCCGGTGCTGCTGGGACTGGGGGACAACCTTAAACCGCGGGAATACAACAGGTACAGGATGGGGACAGCCTTCTGCAAGGATGCATCTGTCTATCACCTTGCCAGGAAAATCCTGCATATCGACGATGCGACTCAGAAGCTCTATCCCTACAGCCTGGAATCTGCGCGCATCTGGGTAACCGTCGGACAGCCCCTGCTCGGGGGAAAATCATCGCTCGACATCATCCTCGAAAATGGATACCGAGGTCTTGAGCAAATCGCCCTGATGATCGACAACCAGTTCGATCCCTATTCAGCCGCTATTGATCAGCGTCCGGCTCGAGATCCAGAGAAACTGAATTGATACAGTAACGCATGCCCGTTGGCTGCGGGCCATCCGGGAAGAGATGTCCAAGGTGGGACCCGCACTTGCGACAATGCACTTCCGTGCGGATCATGCCATGACTGCGGTCCTCCTCGGCCTCGACAGCGCCCTCGTCCAGGGCCTGGTAGAAGCTCGGCCAGCCGCTGCCGGAGTCGTATTTGTGGTCCGAGCGAAAGAGAGGCTCACCACAGCAGACACATCGGTAGGTGCCGCCTGTTTTGGTTTCGTAGTACTTGCCGGTAAAGGCACGCTCTGTCCCCTTGCGGCGACAGACCCGGAACTCCTCTTCACTGAGTTCGCTGCGCCACTCTTCATCGCTTTTTCTGATCTTATCGTTCATAACCCGTGTGCTATAATCCGCGCCTGTTGATTCATATAGACCCGTATACCGCATGGCGAAAGAAGACTTCATCGAGATGGAAGGGACAGTCATCGACACCCTGCCGAACACAACCTTTCGCGTCGAGCTGGAGAATGGCCACGTCGTCACGGCACATATCTCCGGAAAGATGCGCAAGAACTACATTCGCATCCTGACCGGCGACAAGGTCACGGTCGAGTTGACCCCCTACGACCTGACGAAGGGTCGTATCACGTATCGCGCGCGCTGATCTCGAACTCCAGCTCGTCTGCCGGACGGCTGATCTTAACACTGCCTCCATTCGCCAGTTTTCCAAACAGCACCTCTTCGGAGAGTGGCCGCTTGATCTCGTCCTGGATCAGGCGCGCCATCGGGCGCGCGCCCATTTTGGGATCATAGCCCTCCCTGGCGAACCACTCTCGCACCTCCTGCTCGACAGTGAGTGAGACGTTCTTTTCGGCGAGCTGCTGCTCGAGTTCGAAAAGAAACTTGTCGACCACCCGACTGATGGACTCCTCGCCGAGCGGCGCGAATTGCACGATTGCGTCAAGACGGTTTCGGAACTCGGGCGTGAAATACTTTTTCAGCGCCTCCATGCCGTCGCTGGAGTGATCCTGGGTCGTGAAGCCAATTGATGATCGACTCATCTCCTGGGCACCCGCGTTTGACGTCATGACAAGCACCACGTTGCGAAAATCCGCCTTGCGGCCGTTGTTGTCTGTCAGGGTGCCATGATCCATGACTTGCAGAAGCAGGTTAAAGACATCCGGGTGCGCCTTCTCGATCTCGTCAAGAAGCAGGACGCAATGGGGCGTCTTGTTGATCGCCTCGGTGAGCAGGCCGCCCTGGTCAAAGCCAACATAGCCCGGCGGCGCACCGATGAGACGCGAGACGGTGTGGCGCTCCATGTATTCGGACATGTCGAAGCGCACCATCTCCATCCCCATGATGCGCGCAAGCTGGCGAGTCACCTCGGTCTTGCCCACGCCGGTCGGGCCGGTGAAGAGGAAAGAACCGATCGGCCGATCCTCTGTACCCAGGCCTGATCGATTCATGACGATGGCGTTGGTGAGGGTCTCGATCGCCGGATCCTGGCCATAAATCACGGCCTGCAGGTCACGCTTGAGGTGACGCAGTGTGTCGGTATCGGATTCGGAAACCTTGCGGGGAGGAATGCGCGCGATTTTGGCAACGATGTTCTCGATATGCTCGACTCCGATGATCTCGGGGCGTTCATCCTCGGCAACGAGACGCGTGCTCGCGCCGGCCTCGTCGATGACATCGATGGCCTTGTCGGGCAGATGCCGCTCGTTGATGTACTTTTCCGAGAGTTCAGCCGCAGCCCGCAGGGCATCCTGGCTGTACTCAACTTCGTGGTGTTCCTCGAAACGGCTTTTGAGCCCCTTGAGAATGTCGACCGTCTCCTCTACCGACGGCTCGTTGATGTCGATCTTCTGAAAGCGTCTTGCCAGTGCACTGTCTTTTTCGAATATGTTGCGAAACTCGGTATAGGTTGTCGAACCGATGCAGCGCAGCTGCCCCGAGGCAAGCGCCGGCTTGAGGAGGTTCGAGGCGTCCATTGTTCCCCCCGAGGCTGAGCCGGCGCCGATAATAGTGTGGATTTCGTCGATAAAGAGAATGACATTCTGCTGCTGCTTGAGCTCGGAGAGCACGGACTTGAGGCGTTGCTCAAAATCGCCGCGGTACTTGGTGCCGGCAACAAGCGCACCGAGGTCGAGGGCATAGATCAGTGCATCAGCCAGAACCTCGGGCACATCGCCCTCGACAATCTTTCTGGCCATACCCTCGGCAATGGCTGTTTTTCCGACCCCGGCCTCGCCGACAAGCAACGGGTTGTTCTTGCGCCTGCGGCAGAGGATCTGGATGGAGCGTTCAACCTCGAGATCCCGCCCGATGAGCGGATCCACGCGCCCCTGCGCAGCTTCCTCGTTGAGGTTGACGGCGAACTGCTCGAGCGCAGATTTTTTCCTGCCGCCCTCTTCTTCCTTCTCCTCGAGCAGGAGTGGATCAGCATCGTCGCTCTCGTCATCGAGAATCTTCGAGATACCATGCGAGATGTAATTGACGACATCAAGCCGGGTCACATCCTGCAGGCCGAGCAGGTAGACAGCATGAGACTCCTGTTCACCAAAGAGGGCAACCAGCACGTTGATACCGGAGACCTCCCGCTTGCCAGAAGACTGGACGCTGTAGACGGCACGCTGCAGGACACGCTGGAAGCCGAGCGTAGGCTGCGGATCTCGCTCCTCATCGGTGGGAATCAGCGGCGTGGTTTCCTCGAGAAATGCTGCAATCTGCTTGCGCAGCTCATCCAGCTGCGCACCACAGGAGAGCAGTACTTCCGCAGCCGACGGATTCTCCGTCAGGGCATACAGCAGGTGTTCGACCGTCATGAATTCATGACGCTCCTCGTTTGCCCTGTTAAAGGCCTGGTTCAGTGTCAGCTCGAGTTCTGCGTTCAACATACCGGGTTTCCCGTTCTACCCACCAGCTGCGGCTGTCTCGTCCGCTCTATCCGGTTGGTGCTTGAGTAATTAAGCCTCTTCGAGGGCGCAGAGCAGCGGGTGCTGATGCTCCCTTGAGTAGGAATTGACCTGCTGAACCTTGGTTTCAGCAACATCCCTGGTAAAGACACCGCAGACGCCTTTTCCGCGGGTGTGAACATGCAGCATGATCTGGGTCGCTTTCTCCTGGTCCATGCGAAAGAATCGCTGCAGCACGTCCACGACAAAATCCATCGGTGTAAAGTCATCATTCAGGAGAATGACCTTGTACAGCGGCGGTTTTTTGAGCTTTGGTTTCGCCTCCAGCGTGGCGAGGTCCTGGTCCGACTGGTCCTGCGAAGACATACCGGCTACTGATACTCTGTGTTGAATGAATAAATAGTGCGCTTTGAGCATGATTTCAAGCGCACCGGCGTACGTCTGACATTCTACTGACAAGCGTCGCCAGTTCAAACGTGTCCCGGTGATGGAATTCCCGGGTTCGAAATCAGCGTCTGTTTTGAGGCATGAAGGGCTGCTGCT
>JASFPB010000031.1:0-12273 GCA_050116235.1 Chromatiales bacterium
TACGGCTGGAAACATCGAGCAGGCGCTGGGAAGAGCGCGGCATATTGCGGACCATTCTGCTGATGTGGCGACTGCGCCTGGCCTATTTTTTCGGAACCGACCCGGCCGAGCTGGCCCGCCGTTACGCATGACCCCTGCAGACCTTAACCACCTCGTCGTCTTTGCGCGCAATCCTGTTGCAGGGAAGGTCAAGACCCGGCTGATTCCCGCACTGGGTGCCGAGGGTGCAACAGCACTCTACCGGGAGATGCTCGAAGCGACGCTCCTCATGACCACGCAAGTTCGCGCCGCAGAAGTTTCACTCTGGTGTGACACCCCGGGCGAAACTTGCAAGGCCCTCGCCGACGTCCACGGTATCGGATGCTTTCATCAGCGGGGAGCCGACTTGGGAGCACGGATGCATGATGCATTTTCACGGCAGTTTCTCGTCTCGCAGCGGGTCATCCTCATCGGCAGCGACTGTCCCGGCTTGACTGCCGACTACCTCGACTCCGCTTTCGAACTGTTGCGTTCGCGTGACGCAGTCATCGGACCCGCCATGGATGGCGGTTATGTGATGATTGGTCTCAAGCGGCCCGAACCCGGCCTTTTTGAGCAAATACAGTGGGGAAGCTGCAATGTGCTTGACCAGACCAGGGCAAGGTTTCGGCAACTCGGACTGGATGCCAGTGAGCTTGTCCCCTTGCACGATATCGACACGCCCGGTGATCTGGCGCATTACCCGCAGTATCATGCCTCCTATTCGAAATACCGGCAGACAACACCATGATGAACTGGATCGACCGCCAGCCACTCTCTCTCTTCATCATCTTCGCACTTTTGCTGGGGCTTGCCCCCTTTTTCCCGGAACCGCATATCTGGGAAAAGCTGAAGATGC
Source organism: Chromatiales bacterium (assembly GCA_050116235.1). Taxonomy (GTDB): domain Bacteria; phylum Pseudomonadota; class Gammaproteobacteria; order Chromatiales; family Chromatiaceae; genus Sva-25. The sequence goes on from JASFPB010000031.1 coordinate 878, forward strand.
TGGTCTCGGGTGAGCTCAGGCGCCCGATCGATATCTTCGACCTGCTGATGCATGGCCTGCCATGGGCACTGCTACTGCTGAAGCTCTACCGGCAACTGGCCCACAAGGCAGAAGTATGAATCCGGAAAACCGGCTGCTTTTCGTCTACAACGCCGACAGCGGCCTGTTCAATACCATGGCCGATATCGGCCACAAGATTTTTTCACCCGAGACCTACTCCTGCGCACTCTGTGCGTTGACGCATGGCTATTTCACGGAACGCAGGGAGTGGCGGGAATTCATCGAAAGTCTCGAGTGTGATTGCCGTTTCCTGCACCGCGACGAATTCGTGCAGGCCTATCCTGATCTTGAGTCGGATTTACCGGCTGTCTTCCGATATGTGGACGATAATCCCGTCCTCTGTGCGACACCCGAGGCGATTCGCAAGTGCAGAAGCCTCGAGGCATTGAAGCTGCTGATTACCGAACATTGCCAGGCGGCATGATCTGCACTGCTGGCTGGCACCACCCGGCGTGGAAATCATAATCTGTGATTATTCCGATACCGGGCGGGGAGCGCCCTCCCCTGCATTGCGCTTTGACTGAACCGGGTCAGCCGGCAACGGCTTTCTGGATTAGCGGAATAAGCGGCTCAGGGAGCGTGATCTTGCCGGAAAGCGCAAATTCGTGTGCATTGTCCGACATCTTCTTCCAGGTTTTCTGGATGATATCGATCCACTTCTCCTCGCTGTACTCGGGGTGCTTGCCGGCAAATTCAAGCATGTAGTGCTCGATGAAAACCAGGTCGGTGACATCTTCCAGCAACTGCGTGTCCGGGTTCAGCTTGAGCTTGCGCTTGCCGACAGCTTCCTTGACACGCGCGATGAAATCCTCGTCATAGCCTGCCTCGGCCAGCAGCTTGCCTGCCGTTTCAGCATGAAACTTGTAGAGATCGGTGCGCCACTTCAGGTATCCCTGGCGATCCATTGGATAGGCATCACGCCGCGATTTCCAGCGCTGGATATGCTGAGCGCGGATCGCGAGTTTTTGTGCATCTTCGGCGTCGGGCCTGTAGCGTTCGAGCATCTCGACCATGCGGTGCGAGTAGAGCAATTCCTTGGGCCACTCCTTGCCATCAACAGTGACTTGATTGGGATCTTCGCTGTTGGCTGCATCCATCAGTTCGACGGCCTTCAGGTAGGTCTCTTGTTGTGACATCGCGTTATCTCGTGCTCAATGGAACAATGGCGCTATTGTATCGGCGAAACCGTGAAAAGAAAGGAAGAATAACGCGCTTTCTCTACGGATATTGATGGATATCAGTCATTTGCGGATACCGGGTTCGAGCGGACCGCGGGCAGCCCGAAAGAGAGTATTGCGGCAGCCAGTACGAACCCCGCCGACCACCAGAGGCACCCCTCGAGTCCCTGTGTCTGGTAAACCCAGCCCGACAGGACCGTACCTGCGAGTCTGCCTCCGGCATTCGCCATGTAGTAGAAACCGACGTTCATCGAGACCCTGTCCTTGTCGGAGTAGGCAAGGATCAGATAGGAGTGCACGGCCGAGTTGATTGCGAAGACCACGCCGAAGAGCATCAGTCCGGTGACGATGACGATATCGGGCGGCCAGCCCTGATAGAGCCCGAGTGCGATACCAGCCGGAAAGAGCGCAAGCGTGAAAGCCCAGAAGCGGGCCGTACCACCGCCCGGGGCAGATCCGGCATGCCTGCGCCTGAGCAGTTTCGGCACACTGGCCTGGACGATTCCGTATCCGATGATCCAGGATGCCATGAAGGCACCGACCTGGGTAAAGGACCAGCCCAGCACCTCGTAGAGGAAAACAGGGAGACCGACAACAAACCAGATATCGCGTGATCCGAAAAGGAAGAAACGTGCCGCCGAGAGCCGGTTGATCGCGGGAATGTTGGAGAAGACCTGTGTGAACTTCGGCTTTGATTTCATCTTGCCGACACCGGACGGCAGCAGCAGCAGAGTGATGATCAGAACGATCAGTAACATGCCAGCAAGAACAGCGAGAGCACCGCGAAATCCGACAACCTCGAGCAGCGCCGCGCCGGCAAAAAACCCCGCCCCCTTCAGCGCATTCTTCGATCCGGTGAGTATGGCGACCCATCTGAAGAGCTTCGACTCGCTACCGCTACCTGCCATGGTCTTGACCGAGGCCTTGGCGGACATCTTGTTGAGATCCTTGGCGATACCCGAGAGAGCCTGCGCCGCCATGACCCAGGGCACAGTGAGCCAGGCCTCAGGCACGGTCAGCGCCAGCAGTGCCACGACCTGCATGCCCATCCCGATGTGCATCGTCAGGTTCAGGCCGATACGCGCACCCAGCCAGCCACCAACGAGGTTGGTCACGACGCCGAAGAACTCGTAGAAGAGGAAAAGCATGGCCACTTCGAATGGCGAATAGCCGAGCAGGTGGAAATAGAGCACGACGAGCATGCGAATGGCGCCGTCGGTAACCGTGAACGCCCAGTACCCGCCCGTCACCACGAGATAGTTACGCAGTCCCTGATCCATACCCCTTACCTTGCGGAGAGTTGTCAGAATGCTGTCTGCCTGTCACCGGATCGGGCGACAGAGGCGGTACCTGTGACTGAAGACCGGAAACGCCAGCCCATCACTAAAGCTCCCGCGCGATCTTGCAGGCCAGGTCCATCATGCGGTTCACGTATCCCCACTCATTGTCATACCAGGCATAAATCTTGACCTGTGTTCCATCGATAACCATGGTCGATTGCGCATCGATGATGCAGGAACGCGGATCGTTGACATAGTCAACAGAGACAAGCGGCCGCTCTTCATAACCGAGGATACCTTTCAGGGCGCCCTCGCTTGCCTCTCTGAAATAGCCGTTGAGCTCCTCGACGGTGACCGCTCTCGATGCCTCGAAAACGAAATCTGTCAGCGAGGCATTCAGCAGGGGCACACGCACGGCGTGGCCGTTGAGTTTGCCTTCCAGTTCGGGAAAGATTTTCGTGATGGCCTTTGCCGAGCCTGTCGTCGTCGGGATCAGCGAACTGCCGCAGGCGCGCGCACGCCGCAGGTCCTTGTGCCCCCTGTCAACGATCGTCTGGGTGTTGGTGATGTCATGGATCGTCGTCATGCAGCCATGCTCGATACCAACCTTCTCATGCATCACCTTGACGACCGGCGCAAGGCAGTTGGTCGTGCAGGAAGCCGCCGTGACCAGGTGGTTCACAGCCGGATCGTAGCTGTCATCATTGATGCCGTAGACGATGTTCAGGGCTCCTTCGGTTGGTGCGGCCACGATGACTTTCCTGACCCCCTGATCAAAATAGGCCTGGAGCGACCCCGGCTTTTTGTGATGTTTGCCGGTTGCCTCGATCACGATGTCGCAGCCGGACCAGTCCGTCGCCTCGATGCTCGCATTCGAAGTGTGGTCAACGGGTCTGTCGTCAATGAACATCCGGCCATCCCCGGCGCCGGTCTCCTGCATCCAGGTGCCATGCACCGAATCGAATTTCAGAAGATGCGCCGAGCCGGTCGCATCGGTCGCTATCTCATTGACCCGGATAAATTCGAGCTCAGGCCTGTCCCAGCCGGCGCGTAACCCGAGACGCCCCATGCGACCAAAGCCGTTGATTCCAATCGTTGCTGACATGGTGGTTTTCCTCAATGCGTCAGATATGGCTGTTGAACGGATTTTCTCAGGCGCAGCAGGCGGCGCCGGGGCGATCCGGCATCGATTCCAGCACTGCCTGATCCTTGAGAGCGCTTTCCTGCGTGCCTGCCTCCTCGACAGCTGCCTCGATCACGGCCTTTGCCCAGCGGGGAAGCTGCGGGTTTATTCGATAGAAAGTCCAGAGACCCGCCTTGCGATCGCAGACAACCCCGGCCTTGCGCAATGCGCCGAGATGGTGGGAAATCTTGGGTTGCTGCAGCTCCAGAGCGTATGCCAGCTCACAGACGCAGAGCTCGTCATTGCTGGCGAGCAATACAACTGAACGCAGCCTGGTCGCATCGGAGAGCGCCTTGAAAAGAGTCAGGGAATCCATATCAATTTTTCTCTATATTGATATTCATCGATATGGATATTATTGCCGCAAGCGCCATGAGTAAAGCATTATGTCCACTCTCGATGAAAACTTGATGAACTGACAGGAAGCGGTCATATCCCACAGCTCTCCCGAAAAGGTCCTCCCGGGAGGAATATACGCAGTTCCACCGAAAGAGAATTACAATAAGAAGGCAGGCGATCACTGAAATCCATGGCACTCCATCCACTTCAGGTCCACTGGTTCGAGGCGGAAATTCCTCGCAACCAGACAGTATATGCACTCGAATTGCTTGCTGAGCGCGGCAGCGTGGAACTCGAGGAGAAGGGTTACCAGACCTTGCCCTGCATCGATACAGATCTCATCCGTGAACAGCTTCGCAAGTGCGATGACTTCTGCGCCAGTCACGCTGACGAACTGCCGTCGCCGGAACCCTCGCCGGAAAAACGCCTGCTGGAACCGGAGGAACTCGCCGTCTCGACTGTCGAGTCATTGCGGACATGGGCAACCATGCTTGTCCAGACGAGGCGCCGTATCCGTCAAATCGAGCTCGAGCTCCATGATCTCGAATTGCTGGATGAGTGCCTCGCGGCGATGGGCGAGGATGCCGGGGGACTTCAACAGTTCAGCCAGGCGAGCGGCCTCCTCTACAAGCAGCTCTTTGCGTGCCCTCACGGAACACTCGGCACGGATAGCGGTCGTGAGGAGGGTTTCTTCACCTGCCTCTACAACGGCAGGAAAAATGCATTCTGGCTTGTTGCCGGTGATCCCGGCAGGCAGGAAGTAGTGGATGCATGCGCCTGCTTCGCCGAATGCAAGCGCCTGGAAATACCCGAGTGGATGCCTGCAGAGAAATCCGGCCAGCAGGAGATGATTGGAACCCGTTTGGAATCCGCGCACAAAGAGAAGAAGCTACTCGAAAGGCAACTCGCGGACCTGCGCAACTCCAGGGAGGTCCGTTCGGCACTCGCTTATGCCCGCCTCCTGCGATGGTATCTCGAGGTCTTTATCGAGAAGAGCTCGGATCACTCTTCCTGCAAGCTGACCGGCTGGACCACGGCAGCGTCGCCCGAAGAGCTCGAAGAGGCACTGAAGTCGGAAGGCATCCATGCCCGCTTCGTCTTCACGCCACCGCGCAGTGATCTCACACCCCCGGTCGAATTGCATACGAGTGACTGGAGCAGACCATTCCGCTTTTTTGTCGATCTCATGGGAGCGCCAGGACAACACGAAATCGATCCTGCACAACTGGTCGCTGTGCTGGTACCTCTGCTGTTCGGCTTCATGTTTCCAGATGTCGGCCATGGATTGATACTGGCACTGGCCGGCTGGATACTCGGAAAACATTACCCCGCGGCCAGGATACTGATCGCCTGCGGGCTGGCCGCAACAGGATTCGGCTTCCTCTTCGGAGAAGTTTTCGGAATCCGCGGACTCATTCCCTCCCCTTGCGGATGCCCGCTCGAAAACCCGGTCACGATTCTTGTCACCACCCTGCTACTTGGTGCCGCCATCATTCTGACGGGGCAAATCTTCTCCGGAATCGAGGCCTGGTGGCGTGCAGAGTTTCGGCAATGGCTGCTTGAAGAAGCACCGATCCTGCTGCTCTATGCCTCGGCGTTCACCGGCATCGTCTTTTCTCCGGCATGGTATCTCTCTGCCGCAGCACTGGCCTGGTATCTCATTGGTTCCATCCTGCTCTGCAGAAATGCTAAAGGGAGTTGCATCGGCCGGCAGCTGGGGCATCTTGCTGAAAGCAGTTTCCAGCTCGCTGTCGCAACCCTCTCTTTTATCCGTGTCGGCGCTTTTGCGCTCGCCCATGCAACCTTCGCGGTCGTGATTGGTGAGCTGCTCGACCTTGTGGACTCTTCATTCGGAACAGTCCTCATCTTCATCAGCGGCCACCTGTTGGTTATCGTGCTCGAGGGACTGGTGGTCATGGTGCAAACCACTCGACTCGTGCTCTTCGAGTTCTTCACACGTTTCCTGCGCTTCGAGGGCCGTGTCTACAAGCCACTGCACCATCGCAACGACAGCCACCGGGAATAGACGGGAACAGGGATTTCAGCGTCGCAGCGGCAGCAGCTGCGCAAGCAGGAAAAGCAGCGCCGCACTGACGACGATCGACGGGCCTGCAGGCGTATCCTGAAACCAGGAGGCCGTCATGCCAAGACCGACGGAAAGGATACCGATAACGGCTGCGACCAGCGCCATCTGTTCAGGCGTCCTGCTGAAACGACGGGCCGCCGCAGCCGGAATGATCATCATCGAGGTGATCAGCAAGACGCCGACGATCTTCATCGAGACCGCGATGACCAGGGCGATCATGAGCATGAAAACCAGCCTGATCTGCATGACAGGCACACCCTCGACCTGGGCAAGCTCTTCATGGACAGTGATCGCCAGCAGACGCTGCCAGATAATGCCTAACACCAGCAGCACAACCACTCCGCCACCCCAGACCCACAGCAAGTCGGAGAGCGTAACGGCGAGGATATCACCGAAAAGATAACCCAGCAGGTCGACACGCACATCCTCCTGGAAAGCCATGACCACGAGACCAACCGAGAGCGCGCTGTGCGCCAGGATGCCGAGCAGGGTATCCGTTGCAAGCTGTTTACGGTTCTGAAGAGCCAGGAGCAGTAGTGCAATGAGTAGCGCAATGGAGACAATGGCGATATTGAGACTGATACCCAGCAGGAAACCCAGTGCCACACCAAGCAGGGCGGAATGCGCCAGCGTGTCACCGAAATAGGCCATGCGACGCCAGACAACAAAGACGCCGAGCGGGGCTGCGATGACTGCGACACCGATCCCTGCAGCGAGGGCACGCAGGAGAAAGTCATCCATCATCAGGCGCCTGCTTGTCGACGATATTGCCATGAATGTCATGGGTGTGATCGTGATGGTGCGTGTAAACGGCCAGGTTGTCGGCGACCTTGCTGCCAAACAGTTCAAGGTAGGCCGGATGCCTGGAGACGCTCTCGGGATGACCGGAACAGCAGACATGTCCATTGAGACAGAGCACGTCGTCGGTTGTCGCCATGACGAGGTGCAGGTCATGAGAAATCATGAGCACGCCACAATCATACTTCTCCCGGATGCGCCCGATGAGGGCATAGAGTTCCGACTGCCCTGTCACATCAACTCCCTGCACAGGTTCATCAAGCACGAGCAGGTCGGGTTCCCGGAGCAATGCGCGCGCCAGCAGAACGCGCTGGTGTTCACCACCGGAGAGGTTCTGCATCGGCTGTTGAAACAGATGTGCTATCCCGATCTCCCCGATGACCTGCGCACAGTCCGCATCCTCCCTGTCACAAGCCAGCCTGATAAACCGCTCCACGGTCAATGGCAGGTTCTCGGGAACCTGGAGTTTCTGGGGCATGTAGCCGATGCTGATGCCTTTCATGCGCTCGACCCTGCCAGCATCGGGTTTCCGCAGGCCCAACATAACGCGCACCAGCGTGGTCTTGCCGGCACCGTTCGGACCGATCAGGGTAACGACCTGGCCGCGAGAAACCGAAAGGTCTACATGGTCGAGGACCCTGCGACCATTCAGATCGACACAAATACCGGTCGCCCTGACAAGTGGCAATGCCTCAGTCACCGAGACACTCCTCAAGTGCAGTGGCGAGGTTGCGCATGAGCTGGAACCAGGCGTCAGGTCCGGGGTTCAGGTCTGCGCCGATGGGATCGAGCTCACCACTGCGTGCTTGCGTCCCCTCGATGATCGTGGCGACAAGGCCCGGTTCGAATTGCGGCTCGCTGAAGACACACCGAGCCCCGGACTGCTCGAGCCTTTCCCGCAGATCGTGGATACGACGTGCCCCGGGCATGCGCTCGGGATTGATCGTGACAGAACCAGCCGGACTGAGCCCGTAGTGCTTCTCGAAGAGCTGGTAGGCATCATGGAAGACGATATAGGGCTTCTCCTGCACCTTCCCGAGTCCTGACATCAATTCTGCGTCGAGACGATCTATCCTTTCGTGCAACGCTCTCGCGTTACGGCGGTAGGTATCGGCGTTGTTCGGGTCCATGCCGGCAAGTGCTTCGGCCACAGCATCCACGAGGTGGCCGGCATTCCCGGGAGAGAGCCAGAGGTGCGGATCCTCGCCAGTGTGGTCATCATGCACTGGCGGTTTTTCATGCGGCTCTTCGTGATGGTGCGCATGTGTTTCCCAGGCTCCTCCCTCGCGAGTCTCCGCCCTCACGATACCTTCCATGTCCATGAAAGTGATGACCTCTGCCCCTTGACTGTTCGACGCGAACGTTTTTGCCAGCGGGGTTTCAAGGATCTCTCCGACCCAGACGATCAGATCGGCTCGACTGATCAATCGTACATCAGAAGGCGCGAGGGAAAAGGTATGCGGTGACTGGCTGCCGCCAATCAGTAGCGAAGGCTCGGCCACACCCTGCATGACACCGGAGACAAGCGAGTGCAGGGGCTTGATGCTGACAACCACGACCGGTGCTTTCGCTGCTGCGATTTGCGGACAGATGAAAAGCATCAGCAACAGAAGAGAGGTGCGAAAGCGAAGAGCCGGTTGCATGAGACGGGTTCCAGTGGAGAAGCAGCGATCTATGTTATCGGCTCCCGGGTGATCGTCAAGCGTCCCCGCTGCCGTTCTGCATGGATCTCCTGACATGTCACCCGGAAAATTCCCCCTCCCTGCATCAAGACTGAAGCATGCATGCCGGGTGCTTCCGGATGATGGCAGGGGTATAATTGCGCGCTGTTAGTCTTTCCATCCAGGTTCAGGCCAGAGATCCATGAAATTCATCGAAACCCGCGGCAATGATGGCATGCATCCTGAAAAGGTCAGCTTCTCCGAAGCAATGCTGAATCCGATCAACTCCTTTGGCGGTATTTACGTGCCAGAATCGCTGCCCGCGCTCGGCCTGCCCTTTCTCGAGGCCCACATGGCATCCAGCTACAAGCAGCTTGCGAAAGCCATCCTCGATGCATACGAGATCGATATCGACGGGAGTGTCATTGACACGGCCCTGGAGCTCTATGACGGGTTCGACGACCCCCGCAATCCCGTTCCGGTCGTCAGGGTCCGGGAGGATCTCTATGTCAGCGAGCTCTACCACGGTCCCACGCGCGCCTTCAAGGACATGGCGCTTCAGCCTTTTGGCATCGTACTCTCTGATCTGGCGCAGAAACGCAACGAACACTACCTCATCATGGCCGCGACGAGTGGCGATACGGGGCCGGCGACACTCGAAACCTTCAAGAACCGCGCCAATGTCAAGGTCGCCTGCCTCTATCCCGACGGGGGCACTTCCGACGTGCAGCGCCTGCAGATGGTCACCGAGGATGCACCGAACCTCAAGGTCATCGGCATCCACGGTGATTTTGATGACGCCCAGTCGGCACTCAAGACACTACTGGCATCCAAGACCTTCCGGGCCCGGCTCGGCGAGAAGGAGATGCACCTCTCCGCGGCCAACTCGGTGAACTTCGGCAGAATCATCTTCCAGCAGATCTACCACATCCACAGCTACCTGGAGCTGGTGCGCCAGGGCGCCATCATGCTCGGTGACAGGGTTTACCTCAACGTCCCGAGCGGAAACTTTGGCAATGCCCTCGGGGGCTACTACGCCATGAAGATGGGACTTCCTGTGGAGAAAATCCTCATCTCGTCAAACAGTAATAATGTGCTCACCGACCTGATCAGCAGCGGTGTGTATGACCTGCGTGAACGCCATGTCATCGCGACCAGCTCACCCGCCATGGACATCCTGAAATCCTCCAATATCGAGCGTATTCTCTTCGATATGTTCGGGTCTGCGCGCACGAATGAGCTCATGCTGCAACTCGACAGGGAAAAACATTACGCCCTGAGCGAAGACGAGCTCGCACAGCTGCAGTCAGTGTTCTGTGCCGACTATGCAAGCGACGAGGAGGTCAGTAACTATGTCAGGGAAGCATTCGGACAGGGCTATCTCATGGATCCGCACACGGCGACCTGCTTCAAGGCCCACGAGACCTGTCGTGACAAACCACTGAAGTCGATCGTCTACTCGACAGCCGAATGGACCAAGTTCTCGCCGACGATCGCCAACGCACTGACAGGCGAAGTCGACACCCATGACATCGATGCGCTGAAGTCCATTTCCGAGGTTGCGCAGACACCCATCCCACCGCTGATCCGCGAGCTGTTCGACAAGCCGGTCGTGCAGGACAGCGTCATCGACAAGCAGAATATCGAGCAGGAGATCCTCTCCTTCATCTGAATCCTGGCTGGCAGACGCTGTCGCGAAAACTGCTTGCCTGGATCAGCAGACTCCCCCGGGCTGGCATGCTAATCTCCCCCGATGACCAGGCAGCTGCCGCCTCTGTCCCCGGTAACGGGAGTTATGCGGGCCGCAATAGAGATAGACTTTCACGGCTGTGCTAACTTATGTCAGCCCGGATGAAATTTTCCTGATACCGAGAGATCGATGTCCTTAGCAAACCCCGCCATCAAGCCACCACCCGGCCAGCAGGAGCTGCTTGCGATCTACCTTCCGCGTATGCGCGAGCGGTTCAGGAACGAGATCAACAGGCTGACCGGCGGCGCGATGCGCCAGCTTCTCGAGGGGCATGTACACGCAGATGATCTCGCATTTCTCATGAGTTATCTCAATGCCTGGCACTGGTTGCGTCGCAATGTGCACCAGGACTATCGTCCAAAGGTGCTGGCGGCATACCGCAATCCTGCGCGCCAGTTCCTCATGCAACTGCTGCTCGCCGAAACAGCAGAAGATTTCGTCAGGGGATATATCAGCCACTGGATGTCCCAACCGGAGGACGGACCGGTTCAGCAACAAGAGCTCCTGCGACTGCTCGCATCGGAAGGCAACGACCCGCAGCGACTCGCCGACAGCATCATGGAAACATGGAAAGCGCTCGGCCTCTTCACGACAGAGATCAAGCTCGCATATGCCGACCTCGCACGGCACGAACGCGAGCGCTACGACAACATGCTCGGCGACGAAGAGAGGGAACGACTGGCGCTCGTCGACACACTGCCGGATCCCGCAGCGGGAGAAATGCGTTTTACCAAGCTCGGCCTGATCCCGGCCATGGGCTGTCCCCAGACCTGCCGCCACTGCATGTTCATCTGGCGCCCGCCAAAACCGAAACAGGCCGACCCTGACAGAATCTACCGGCTTGTCGACGCCATGACAGACAGCGTCCTCTTCACAGGCGGCGATCTGACCAGCCACCTCGAGCATTTTTACAACGCTATCCGGAGCATGCCGCGTATCAGGAATTTCGCGATTCTGCTGAATGGGGATTTTGCCAGTGACATGCCGACAACCCTGCAGACACTCAAGGCGATGGCCGATGCCATCCGGTCGCGCTCCCCGTCATGGGTTCAGGCGAAAGT
>JASFPB010000032.1:0-12109 GCA_050116235.1 Chromatiales bacterium
GCGTGCTCGATCCTCGATCCGGATTGCGAGGCATGCCAGTAACCTGAACCGGGCTCGGACCGGGGCGTCCAGCCCGGCTCTGATCCCTTTATTGAATATTGTCATTGCGAGGGAGCGAAGCGACCGTGGCAATCTCGAAGCCCGGTATCGCCACGGCTTGTGAAACGAGCCTCGCGATGACAACAGACAAGAACATGACGATCAATCCGGTGTCAGACTCACCCCGTGAGCCACCGACATGACCACAATAGAACAGACACAGAGAGACTCTGGAGGCCGAAAACATGTTGAACTGGGATGACCCGCTGACCCCGAAAACTGCCGACAAGCAGGCCGAGCCCGCGTCCGCCGGCACGCCCGCACCCAAGGCCCCTGCCCCGCAGGCCGCCGAGACGGCGAAGAACGTCATCAACGAGCAGGCGCTCTCCTATGAGACCAGGACCGAGCAGAAGCACGACACTGTCGACGAAATCGACCATGCCGCGCTCGGCCAGAAGCCGATCAATCCGGATGACAAGCGTGTCATCAACGGCATGACGGACATCAACCAGCTTGCCCCCTTCAAGTACCCGTGGGCCTGGGAGTATTTCCTCAACGCCAACCGTAACCACTGGACGCCACTCGATATCAACATGGCGCAGGATGTACACGACTACCACCACAAGCTGACGCTCGAGGAGCGCCACGTCTACGAGAACGTGCTCGCATACCTGACCACCTCCGACATTCTCGCCATGCGCAATATCGGCCTTGCAGTCATGGAGAAGATGTCGGCCCCCGAGCTGCAGATCTACCAGGCGCGACAGGTCTACGAGGAGGCGCTGCATACCTGGACCTACCAGCACTGTATCGAGACCATCGGTCTTGACCAGAGCGAGATCTACAACCGCTATCGCGTCGTACCCGAGATCAACCGCAAGATCCAGATTGCCAATCGTCGACTGAACGCGTCACTGCGCTCGGACATCGACCTGCACAATCGCGATGACCTGCATGAATTCCTGATGTCCTACATCTTCTTCGCGGGCATCTTCGAAGGCTGCTGGTTCTACAACGGCTTCAGCCCGGTCTTCGCCCTGCAACGCCGCGGCCTCATGAAAGGGACCGCCGAACAGCTGCAATACATCATGCGCGACGAGGTGCTGCACGCCTCCTTCGGCATGCGCGTCGCCAAGCAGATCATCCATGAGGAGAATATCCAGCCCGATCCGCAGGCCCTGCGCGAGATGTGGGACGAAGCCGAGGCTGCAGAGATGGGCTATGCCGGCTATCTGCTTGCCGACCCGATCCTCGGCTACTCTGCCGACGATCACATCAACCAGTTCCGCTTTATCGCCAACCGCCGCGCGCGCTACCTCAACCTCGACGAGCCGTTCCCGGAGGTCAAGGAGGCGGCGCTGCCGTGGCTCGACGAGCAGGCGAACCTGCGAAAAGAGAAGAACTTCTTCGAGACACGCGTGACGGAATATCAAACCGGTGGTGCTTTGAGTTGGGACTGACAGGATGTCGCGTTGACCTCAGGGGCAGTTTTTACTGCCCCGTTTTTTATTGCGACTAGCCGGTTGGTTGTTCACTCTTCCTCTTTCCCGATCCTCACCATCACCAACAATGTGGCGTGGAGTCATCCTGACCAGTGTTTGTTGGTAGCTCTGGAGCACCATAGTGCGGCTGGTCAACTCAGATGCTAGGATGATGTTTTTTTCCGGTTGAAGAGAAGATGAACCCGAGCGATATCGTGAACGGCTGGGCAATGGCAAGCTGTGAAACACTGGCAAGACGTGACGTTGAAGCCCACATGGACCTGATCTCGAAAGACGTCAAAGTGTATGGCCTGGCCAACCATGAATTTGTGGATTACAACTTCTGGCACAACCAGGTGAAGGAACAGTTCAACCAGGGGCAGGTCAAGTCAGTGCGATATTATCTGCATGCAGTGCGCGCTGATTCAGACACGCTTATTCTGTTCACCGCCATCGAGTATCTGACCGACAAAGATGGTACTGAACACGAAAGTCCGCTGGAGGTGGCGCTAGCCAAAGAGGAGGACGGCGTCTGGAGAGTAATCCAGGAGAAGGTCCTGACCCAGGATGAAGCACAAACCGCAGGCCTGGTTTCGCTCCATTAAACCCGTGTTATCCCGGAAAAAAGATCAGTACCTCCCATCTCGTCAATGAGATAGAAATCCGGAATCGACCCAGCCCCTCGAAAAGGGGGCGGAGGAAATAGAAAATACTCCCGCCGTCCCCATTTACCGCGTCACGGACCGGGCGACGAGCCCTCAGCGGCATGTCTTTTGCTAGTAACTCTCAAGTACACAGATAATCTGGCGACACCAGACCGAGAGAACTTTCCGATTTCAAGCAGGGAGAAAAAAAGAGATGTCCCGAATCCATTTTGTTGGGGGAGAGAAGGGCGGCGTAGGCAAATCCGTCATGTCCCGTCTCCTGGCGCAGTACTACATCGACCGTGAGACGCCCTTCATTGCATTCGATGCCGATGCTTCGCATGGCGCGATGCTGAAATACTATGCTGATTATTCCGACCCCGTCGACATCTCGAATTTCGAGAGTATCGACCGGATTGTCGAGAAAACGCTTGAGACCGGGAAGACCACAATTGTCGACCTGGCAGCGCAGGCGACGAAGCCGTTGGACAAGTGGCTTGATGAATCAGGTGTTCTCGAGCTGGCCAATGAGGCCAATCTGGAACTCACTTTCTGGCATGTCATGGACGATGGCTCCGACTCGCTGATGCTCCTGGAGAGGCTGCTGGAGACACACGGCAACCGGCTGGCGTACGTTCTCGTCAGGAATCATGGCCGCGGCAGGGATTTCAGCCATTTCGACAACTCCGAACTCGCGACAAATGCTCAAGCGATGGGCGCCAAAGTGATCGACCTGCCCGGCCTCCATGCACCAACCATGCGCAAGATCGACCATATCGGTGCAAGCTTCTGGGCCGCAGCCAACAACAGGGATTCCTCGCTTGGTCCAACGCTCGGAATGCTCGAGCGTCAGCGCGTGAAAATCTGGCTAAACAGGACTTACGAGCAGCTCAACAGTATTCAGTGAGGGCTCGAATCCCGATGGTGCCACCCGTCGATATGTGAATCCCCCATATTTTGATCCTTATTATTTGAGGCGGCGGGTGCAATACTCAGACTTGTGTTTCGCAAGAACTCAACAATGGGGTAGACATGGCACTGCGGTTGATCCTGTTACCACTTCTCACGCTGATTGGCCTCGGGCAAAGCCATGCCCTGGCACAGCCCGGTTCGAAAGCTGTTCCTGTCATCGCTTACGAAGTCTCGCAGAAGGCTTTCACTGATCGCGTCGAGGCCCTGGGAACGCTCAGGGCCAACGAATCGGTGGTCCTGACGGCAAGTGTGACCGAAACCGTCTCGGCCATTCATTTCGATGACGGGGAACGGGTCGAGGCCGGCCAGCTGCTGGTGGAAATGACCAGCCAGGAGGAACACGCCCTGCTGGAGGAGGCAAAGGTCCGCGTTGCAGACGCCGAGCGCCAGTATGAACGCGTCAGGTTACTGACAAGGCAACAAACGGCGTCAGAATCCCTCTACGACGAACGCAAGCGCGATCTCGAAACAGCCAGGGCCTCGCTGGCAGCACTGGAATCGCGCCTCGCCGACCGTTTGGTGCGGGCCCCTTTCGATGGCGTCCTCGGCTTGCGCAAGATCAGTCCGGGCGCACTCGTCGAGCCCGGAGACGAGATCACCACGCTCGATGACGACAGCGTGATGAAACTGGACTTCTCTGTACCAAGCGTTTTCCTGCCTGACCTGAAACCAGGATTGCGCATCACCGCCACAGCGCGTGCCTACGGAAACCGCTCGTTCGAGGGCGAAGTGAGCGGCATCGACAGCCGCGTCAATCCGGTCACCCGCTCCATCCAGGTGCGCGCCATCCTGCCGAATGCCGACAGAGTGCTGAAACCCGGCGTGCTCATGCGGGTGGAATTGCTGCGAAACCCGCGCACTTCCCCTGTCGTTCCGGAGGATGCCCTGCAGCAACTGGGAGAAGATCACTTCGTGGTCGTGATCGGAGCGGATGAGAAGGCGGAGCGCCGGCCCGTCACGATCGGAACGCGGGTGCCTGGGTTCGTCGAAATCACCGAGGGCCTCGCTTCCGGTGACCGCATCATCACCCACGGAAACGACAAGGCGCGGCCCGGACAGCCTGTCACCATAAAGGCGCTGGACGATGGTTCGGGGAAATTGCGGGACATGCTGGAGTCGAGCGAGTGATTCTCTCCGACCTCTCGGTCACCCGTCCCGTTCTCGCGACGGTGATGTCACTCTTGCTGATCTCCATCGGTCTCGTGGCCTTTGACCGGTTACCACTGCGGGAATATCCGGACATCGATCCGCCGGTAGTGTCCATCGACACCGTCTATCCCGGCGCGGCCGCCAACGTGGTGGAGACGCGTATCACCCAGCTCGTCGAGGACCGGGTATCGGGCGTGGAAGGTATCCGCACCATCGAGTCAGTGAGCGAGGACGGCCGCTCGCGCATCACCATCGAGTTCGACATCGACCGCGACGTGGACGGTGCAGCCAATGATATTCGTGACAGGGTGTCCGGCATCCTCGATCAGATACCCGCCGAAGCCGAGCCGCCTGACATTCAGAAGGTGGACAGCAACGAAGACGTCATCATGTGGCTCAATCTCGTGAGCGATCGCATGACGGTGCCGGAGTTGACCGACTATGCCAGGCGTTACCTCGTGGACCGCTTTTCCGTTCTGGATGGTGTGGCACGCGTGCGCGTCGGCGGCAACCAGACCTTTGCCATGCGGGTGTGGATAGACCGCAACGCACTGGCTGCCCGGGGGCTCACCGTGGCCGACATCGAAAATGCCTTGCGTGCCGAGAACGTGGAATTGCCGGCAGGTGGCGTCGAGTCTCTCAGCCGCCAGTTCAGCGTCAGGGTCGAGCGCGCCTTCAACACACCGGAACAGTTCAGCCGCCTCGTCATCGACCGGGGTGATGACGGCTACCTGGTACGACTGGAGGAAGTGGCCCGCGTGGAACGGGGCGCCGAAGAGGACCGGACTTTTTTCCGCGGTAACGGCGTACCAATGGTTGGTCTCGGCATCATCAAGCAATCCACCGCCAACACGATCGCTGTCGCGGACGCAGCCAAGGCGGAAATGGCACGCGTCAACCCATCTCTGCCCGAGGGGATGGAAATCAAGCAGAGCTATGACACTTCAGTATTCGTCAAGGGTGCCATCCGGGAGGTCTACAAAACCCTTGGCATTGCCATCGGACTCGTGGTGCTGGTGATTTTCCTTTTCCTGGGCAGCGTGCGGGCCATGCTCGTGCCGGCCGTAACAGTGCCTGTCTCTCTCGTGGCGACCTTCTTCGTGCTCTGGATACTCGGTTTCTCCGTGAATATCCTGACACTGCTCGCACTGGTTCTGGCGATCGGTCTCGTCGTAGACGATGCTATCGTGGTCCTCGAGAATGTGCACCGGCGCATGGAACAATTCGGGGAGACTCGCCTGGTCGCTGCCTATCGCGGTGCGCGCCAGGTGGGCTTTGCGGTCCTTGCAACAACCGTCGTGCTCGTATCTGTCTTCGTCCCCATCGCCTTCCTGCAAGGTGACGTCGGACGACTTTTCTCCGAGTTCGCACTGACCATGGCGGCCGCCGTCATCTTTTCCACCTTCGTTGCCCTGTCGCTCTCGCCCATGCTGGCATCGAAGATCCTGCCCGAAGAACATCGACGCGTTTCTCTGACTCGCGGGGTCGATTGGCTATTCCAGCGCCTGCGAAGCAGCTATGGCTCCGCCCTGCGATTCCTGCTTCGCCACAAATGGATCGTGCTGGCACTCTATCTCGCAACGCTGCTTGGAGGCTTCCAGCTCTTCAAAAGCCTTCCGGAGGAGTATGCACCCCGGGAGGACCGCGGCGCCTTTTTCGTTCTTGTGAACGGGCCCGAGGGGGCATCCTACCGCTACATGGAGGAGTACATGGACGAGATAGAGCGACGTCTCATGCCCTATGCAGAGAGTGGTGAGGCCATTCGCGTGCTGGTCCGTACACCGCGCAGTTTCGGTGGTGCACAAATCTTCAACTCGGGCATCGTCATCATGGTGCTGAACGATTTTTCCCAGCGCCGACCCGCTTCTGCCATCATGAACGAGATCCGTTCCAAGCTGTCCGATCTCGCCGGCGTGCGGGCCTTCCCTGTTATGCGACAGGGGTTTGGTGCGCGTATCCAGAAGCCGGTTCAGTTCGTCATTGGTGGCGGCACTTACGAGGAGCTGGCCCGCTGGCGGGACCTGCTTCTGGAGAAAATCGAGGAAGATAACCCGGGACTCACAGGCATCGACTGGGATTACAAGGAGACCAAGCCCCAGTTGCGCGTAGAAATCGATTATGACCGGGCAGCGGACCTCGGCGTGACGGTCGGCGTCATCGGACGCACGCTGGAAACCATGCTGGGCTCTCGCAAAGTCACCACCTACATCGATGCCGGCGAGGAGTACGATGTCATCCTTGAGGGAGAACGTGACGCGCAGCGCACACCGGCAGCGCTGGACAACCTCTACGTGCGCTCGGAGCGCAGTGGCGAGTTGATCCCGCTGGCCAATCTGGTGCATGTCAGGGAAGTGGCCGATTCACGAACCCTGAATCGCTACAATCGCGTTCGGGCCATCACCATCGAGGCAAATCTGCGTGACGACCTGCCTCTCGGGGACGCGCTGGATTACCTTGAGAACCAGGTCCGCGAGCACCTTCCAGAGCAGGCCCAGGTGGACTTCAAGGGTCAATCCCAGGACTTCCGTTCCAGCACAGGCGGTATTGTTTTCGTCTTCCTGCTCGGCATCGGCGTCGTGTTTCTCGTGCTTGCCGCCCAGTTCGAAAACTGGGTTCATCCACTGGTCATCATGCTCACGGTTCCACTTGCCATGGCGGGAGCGCTGCTTGGCCTGAAACTAAGCGGCCAGTCACTCAATATCTACAGCGAGATCGGACTCATCATGCTCGTGGGACTGGCCGCAAAAAACGGGATACTGATTGTCGAATTCGCCAACCAGTTGCGCGACCGGGGAATGGCTTTCCACGATGCCCTGCTCGAGGCAGCCGACGTCCGTCTCAGACCCATTGTCATGACCGGCATCACGACCGCGGCCGGATCACTCCCGCTGCTGCTTTCGACGGGTGCCGGTGCGGAGACACGCTTTGTCATCGGCACCGTGATTCTCAGCGGGGTCATCGCGGCGACGCTCTTCACCCTTTTCGTCATCCCCGTGGCCTATGCTCTCCTTGCAAGGAGAACGGGGTCGTCCGGCGACATCGCCCGTCAGCTTCGACAGGAGGTTGAGTCCATCGGAGAGAAAAGTGAACAGAGGGGTTGATTGGCTATCCGGACTGCACAACAACCGGGAACAGACAGGGTCAGATGACACCTCTCCGTGCGTACACTGCCAGTTAACGCTGCTCCATGGGCACATAGTCTGAGAGTGGACTACCGGTATAGATCTGTCGGGGACGTGAAATCCGGCTGCCATCTGTCTGATTCTGCTCCCACCAGTGGGCGATCCAGCCCGGCATCCTGCCGATAGCGAACATGACGGTGAACATGTCGGTGGGAATACCCAATGCACGCAGGATGATGCCACTGTAGAAGTCGACGTTCGGATAGAGTTTTCGCTCGACGAAGTACGGGTCTTCCAGCGCTATCTGTTCCAGCTTGCGGGCAATATCGAGTAACGGGTCTTGCCGATCCATGGCCGCAAACAGCTTGTCGGCCTGTTCAGCAAGGATATTCGCGCGCGGGTCAAAATTTTTGTAGACGCGGTGACCGAAGCCCATCAGGCGGACGTCACTCTCTTTGTCCCTGGCCAGTCTGACGTACTCTTCCGGGGTCATGTTGCCGTGATGGATCTTTTCCAGCATCTCTAAAACCGCGACGTTGGCGCCGCCGTGCAACGGCCCCCACAGCGCAGACACACCTGCCGAGCAGGAGGCAAACAGGTTGGCCTGACTGGAGCCGACCATCCTCACGGTCGAGGTCGAGCAATTCTGTTCATGATCCGCGTGAAGTATCAACAGCAGGCTGAGGGCATTGCGCACTGTGTCGTCACATTCGTATTGCGCATAGGGTTGCGAAAACATCATGTGCATGAAGTTGGGCACATAGGTCAGGCGCGGATCGGGGTAATTGTAAGGCTGGCCCAGGGAATGTCGAAAGGCATAGGCGGCGATGGTGCGTACCTTGCTGATCAGACGGGCCGCTGCGTTGCGGAAGCTGTCCGGACTGTCCACGTCCATCACTTCAGGATGAAAACAGGAGAGCGCGTTGATCATGGCGGAGAGGATCGCCATCGGAGGGGCGCTGCGTGGAAAGCCCTCGAAATGATGCTTCATGCCCTCGTGGAGATTCGCATGCTGACGCAGATCCACCACGAACTCTGCATACTCCTCCCTGGTGGGCAGCTTGCCGAAAATCAGCAGCCAGGCCACCTCGATGAAATTCGGAGACTGGGCAAACTGTTCAATCGGGATACCCCTGTAGCGCAAGATCCCCTTTTCGCCGTCGATGTAGGTGATGGCGCTCTTGCAACTCCCGGTGTTGCCATAACCGGGATCCAGTGTCACGAGGCCGGTTTTACTGCGCAGTTGCGTGATATCGAATCCGGTTTCGCCTTCTGACCCCGTGTGCACATCGAATTCATGCGTCTGTCCGTCATGCGAGAGGGTGATTTTCTTGCTCATGGTCGTACCTGTTTCACTTTTCCGGGACAAGATGCCAATCACATCATCGGCTGATCTCTCTACTCCTGCAAAACTCGTACCGCCGCCGCCATGGAACGCCAAGACATTGATTAATCGTTAAAATTTAACCCTGAGTGCCGTGCATGCACCACCCGGGGGCGATAGCCAGCCTGTTTTGGGGCGTCTATCACAGGCCCGGGTGATGCGATCGGTTCTCGGTTGAAGAGAAGGAGAAAAGGGTTACAGCCCCCCTTTATCCCGCAGGTTAATCTCACCTTTTCTCTTTATCCTCGCTGAGCAATGGAGTCGGCGTACAATATCGCTATGACAGCAAGCAAGGTGATGCAGCATGTCCAGAATTCTGATTCTCTATTCGACCACCGATGGACATACCTTGAAAATCTGCCAGTGCCTGCAACAGATAATCGCTGGGGAGGGGCACGAGGTCGTTGTCCTGGCCATCGATGAGAGTCCGCCTGCAAGGCTCGATGATTTCGACAAGATCGTCATCGGCGCAAGTATCCGTTACGGGAAACACCAGCAGCAGGTCTATGACTTCATCGATCGGCACGGGGATTCCCTCAGGGCAAGGCCCAGCGCTTTTTTTTCCGTGAACCTCGTCGCCCGCAAACCCGGCAGGGACCAGCCGGATTCCAATCCGTACGTGAAGAAATTCCTGCGGCAGATCGCCTGGCAACCACAACATGTGGCAATCTTTGCGGGGAAACTGAATTACCCGATTTACAACTGGTTTGACCGGAACATCATTCGACTGATCATGTTCATCACAAAGGGTCCCACAGACCCGACCACTGTCAGGGAGTTCACGGACTGGCAGAAGGTAGACGCATTTGGGCTGCTTGTCAGCGACATGGAGTAAATACAGGACAGACCAGCAACAACCCTTTGGAAAAATCCGTGGTCTGTCCATCTTATTTCGCTAGAATGCGATTGCTATCAGCGGGTGTAGTTCAATGGTAGAACTGCAGCTTCCCAAGCTGCTAACGTGGGTTCGATTCCCATCACCCGCTCCAATCATTCACCTGTCGCTTCTGCAGATAGAAACACAGGCCGTATGCTCCAAATCCCGGACTCTATCCTTTACATAGCCGGACGAGCACCGCTGAATGCCCGGGCGACAACCGCATGGAAAGACATCATTCCCCTCCCCGTTCTCCCGATCTTTGATTACTATGACTACATGACTACCCGGACATGAAATGAGGTTTTTACCATAAACAGGGACCTGAGCATCGAAGGCCCATTCACCGCGACATTGCAGCAGGCAGAGACCCTCTACATCGACGCCGGCGTAAACAGCATCCGCATACTGGCTTGTGATAAAGGCGACGTGGAGCTGGGCAGACTGGTCATCGCGGGCAACGAGGATCTCGCTGCTGCAGTGGCCGGCTATGGTCTCGACCGCCTGCCGGATCCGACAGGGATCTATATCACAGGAAAGCTGCAGGAAACGCTTCGCAACCATATCGGTCGCGGTGAACTGATCCTGCCTGCGGCAGCACTCTGGTCTGCCGCAAGCAGCCTGGTCGAGGGTACCCCCCTGGGTATCATCGAACTCTCGGCATCCGGCTATGTCATCATCGGCATCGACGAAAGAGGCAATCTCAAGGATGACATGTTGAGCGTCAACCCGCGCTGCGGTGCCGGCTCGGGTATCAATCTGGATCGCGTGCTGCAGAAACTCGACATCGGGCGTGAAGCGGTCGATACCATCCTCGCTGACTATATTGGTGATGAGAATCGCGCGCGCCGGGAAGAGGTCAATATGCGTGCCGACCGCTGTGGTGTTTTTGCATCATCCGCCACCATCTCCGACAAGAACCAGGGCATCCCGCTCGACTTTGCCCTGGCGGTCACGCTCAAGTCCGAGGTACTCAAAGCCTGCAAGAAACTGCGCAGTGGGTTTGAAACCGTCTGGCTCAGCGGCGGCATTTTCAGCTGGCAGTACGCACGCGACTGCGCCACGGACTATCTCGAGTCGGCAGGCACCCTTGATGTCCGCCACGACAGCGATGGCTCCTTTCCCCTGAGGGGACTGCGCCAGCTCCGGCGGGTCATCGGCAACGGTCAATTCGCACAACCCGAACGGCGCGTCCTGCCATCACAGAAACCGGTCGAGTACCCGGCATTTCGTGACGCTCGCGCAACACTCGAGAAACAGAATCTCTACCGGCGCATCCCGGACAATGCACCAACCGGCTTCGATCCGCAGGAGCTGCGCGCGGCACCGGTCATGCTCGGACTCGATGTCGGTTCGACAATGGCGAAACTGGTCATCAGCGACGCAAAAGGCGAAACCATCTTCTACCAGGGCTCCTGGTCCAACGCCGGCGATACCATCGAAACGATCCAGAACATTTTCACGGATATCACCTCGAAGGGCCTCGATGTGCTGCGTATCCTGCGGATCGGCATTACCGGCAGCGCGCGCTATCAGGTGCAAAAGGCACTGACAAGCATCTTTCCGCAACTCGCCGACCGTGTCACCGTCGTCGTCGAAAACTATGCCCACGCCCACGGCTCCATCGATCATGCCAGGGAGCATATCGAACGCTTGAGAGAGGCAGGCGTCGGGGAGATCAACGACGAGTTCTGTCTGCTCATCGATATCGGTGGCGAAGACACCAAGATCTCCACGGTGGCGCTGAAAAAGGCCGAGCTGTTCGACAACGCCATGAACGTCAAGTGTTCTGCCGGTACCGGCAGTCTCATGGATACACTGACGGCGATGTTTGACCTGGGAAAGATCGACAAGGCATGCGAACTAGCCTTCGAAGCGGATCGTGGCTATGCCATCAACGCCACCTGCGCTGTCTTCCTGATGGAGAATGCGCGCAAGTTACAGGCAGAGGGCTACGGCCGTGACGAGATTCTCGCCTCTGCAAACTGGGCGATCGTCGAGAACATGGCTCGCACACTGTGGAACCAGATTGAGCTGCCGGGTCACACGGTGGCGCTGCTGCATGGCCAGACGATGCTCAGCGAGCCACTGCCGCTGGCCGTTGCCAGCCGCATACAGCAGTTCGTCGGTGACAACATCTACTGTCTGGTACCACCGGCGCCCGGTCACCGTGCCTGCATCGGCCTGATTCGTACCCTGGCTGACCATGCCACCGAGGGAGCGATCGAGATCGAGCTCGACAGCTTCATCAACAGGCAGTATACGAAGAAGATCATCCAGTGCAAAGGAGCCGCTTGCGGTGACGCCGCAGCACGCTGTAACCGTTCGCATCTGACAAGCTGTAGCGACGACGGCAAGCGATTCAGCTTCAGCCTCGGCGGCTGTACGGCGATTAACGAGCTGCTCGGTGCAAAGAGTGCCCGGGGGGGAGGGAACAGGAG
>JASFPB010000033.1:0-12055 GCA_050116235.1 Chromatiales bacterium
GGCACCTGCCAAAAAGATCGCAAAGAAGAAGACCGTCAAGAAGACACCTGCCAAAAAGGTCGCAAAGAAGAAGACCGTCAAGAAGGCACCTGCCAAAAAGGTCGCAAAGAAGAAGACCGTCAAGAAGGCACCTGCCAAAAAGGTCGCAAAGAAGAAGGCTGCGCGCAAGAAACGCTGACCTGGTCTTGATCCACCCTGCTCCTTACGAGGGGCTCAACCGCGCAACGCGTTTATCATTAACGAGGCATGCTCATGAAACTCCTGCTCGCTTTCCTTATCACACTCTTTGCAACAGGCGTTCATGCAGATGTCTCTCCCGCTGAGCCACAGGATGAACAGGGGCTGAAACCGGTCAAGGTGAGCGAGAACATCTGGGCAATCGTCGGTCCGCTGACCAACAGGACACCGGAGAATCTCGGAAACAATGCCACCTTTGGTCTCATTATTACGACTGAGGGGCTGGTTGTTGTCGACCCGGGCGGTTCGAGGAAAGGCGCTGAAGCGTTGCATGCCGTCATCAGGGACATCAGTGACAAGCCGATTAAGTACGTCATCAATACCGGTGGACAGGATCATCGCTGGTTTGGAAACGGCTATTTTCGCGAGCTCGGTGCAAGAATCATCTCCAGCAAGGCTGCTGCAGCCGATCACGAGGCGCGTTTCAATGACCAGGTATCGCGTCTGACTGCCCTGATCGGAGATGAGAATTTTGCCGGTACCGAGGCAGTCTATGCAGACATTTTCTTCGATGAGACTTTCCGCCTTACTGTTGGAGAGACTGCCATCGAGATTTATCACAAGGGCCAGGCGCATACACCAGGTGACAGTTATGTCTGGATGCCGGCTGAGAGAGTCGTTTTCTCAGGCGATATTGTCTATGTTGATCGCATGCTTGGTATCGGTGAGCAATCCAGTAGCAAGCAGTGGGTAGAGGTCTTCGAGGCCATGGCAGCACTTGATCCCGAAATCGTTGTTCCCGGGCACGGCGGGCCGGTCAAGCTGGAGAAGGCCAGGAAAGATACCTACGACTACCTCGTGACCCTGCGTGAGCGCACTGCCGCCTTCATCGATGAGGGGGGCGATATCAGCGAGGTTGCGGACATCAGGCAGGACGAGTTCGCCTACCTGCAGAATTACGACACGCTCAAGGGGCGCAATGCCCAGAAAGTTTACTCTGAGCTGGAGTTCGAGTAGGGAAGAGCGATGAATTGCCCCTGAGAGGGCTCACTTATCCCTGCTGCGATGTCAGGGAGCTGCTTTCCCTGATGTGC
This sequence comes from Chromatiales bacterium, assembly GCA_050116235.1. GTDB lineage: Bacteria > Pseudomonadota > Gammaproteobacteria > Chromatiales > Chromatiaceae > Sva-25. The sequence goes on from JASFPB010000033.1 coordinate 1,272, forward strand.
TGCTTGAAACCGGTGCGAATGCGGTCTGCTTCTTCCGATTTGCAATACATGAAACCCTTGCGTGTATCTCTGCAGTTGAGGTCCAGGTATATCCAGGTTCCGAGGTTCGCCTCGGCTGGCGTCCTGAAGAGGTGCAGGCCGATTTGCTCGTCATCGCCGGGCTCTCGTGTCAGCAGAAGATCCGGCTGTTCCATCGAGACCGGTGTGGCAGAGAGGGAAGCGAGGTATTCAGTTGCCTCTATCCACCGTTTTTCGCAGTCCTGATCCGGCGGGCAGAGATAGAGGGTATCGTAACGCCGCAGATCTTCTGCTGTCAGCAGTGTCGTTGCAGGAGGGACTCTGTCGATGTTCTCGCGGCTGACCTGTTTCAGGAAGCGGAAGCGCTGCAGGTCTGCGGCATACTCCTCGATGACGTCCTGCTTTCTTGCCTCGAGTGCCTGGATTCGTGCTGACTCGCGGTCCGCCTTCTCATGCAGCCGAGAGAGCATTTCGAGTTTGCCCTGCCCGGACTTGATACCTCTTTCCCGGTTTTCATCGATCTCGGACTGCAGCGAGATAAGCTTGTGTTTGATCCTCTTGATGTTGCTCTCTACGCCGTGAATCTGGATATTGAAGGTACGGACGTGCTGCTTGCGCTTCTCGACAATCTCTTCTTCGGTACGGTATTGCTGAAGAAGGTTGTTATCCTCGGATTCGCGACGTTTCAACATCTCCTGACGTGTTGAAGCGAGCTTTTCCTGTAACTGTTTCCTGGCGATATCTTCGGGGCGATCCGGCGTGATGGTCTCTACTTCGATGCCGTGCTTGTTGATGATGGTGCGGTTCTTGTTGACTCTGTCCGGCGGAACCCTGTCCGTATAGTGGACCTTGCCGTACTCATCAACCCAGCGGTACATTTCTGCAGCTGCGGGGTTCGCCAGAATCAAGGCCAAAACAATAGTTTGTACTGCTTTCATGTTAAAAGACCTGAGGTGCACATAACTGCAGTTTACAATTTGTTATCTTCAGGTCAACCCTCTGTGCCATTTTATGGATCAGCTGATTCTGCTTGCCGTCTCGTTTCTGGCCAATCTTTTCTCTGCTTTTTCCGGTGGTGGAGCGGGCCTGCTGCAATTGCCGGTATTGCTTTTCCTGGGATTGCCATTCGCGGTCGCGCTGGCGACGCACAAGGTTGCGACGGTCGCGCTGGGTGTCGGTGCAACCATCAGGCATCTCAGGGAAGGCGGACTGGAACGGGATTTCACGATCTTCATGCTTGTGACCGGACTCCCGGGAGTGGTGGCGGGTGCGAGCCTGATTCTTGCCGTGCCGGAGTCGATTGCCCGGGTTTCGCTGGGGGTGCTCACGCTCTCACTCGGTCTCTACTCCATCTGGCGCAAGGAGCTGGGGCAGGTCTACGCGCCCGTACACCGTGACAGACGTGGTTATCTCACGGGCGGTCTGGTTCTCTTCTTCATCGGCGTCCTGAACGGTTCACTGACATCGGGAACAGGGCTGTTCGTGACGCTCTGGCTCATTCGCTGGTTCGGGCTCGACTACAAGCGTGCCGTCGCCTATACACTGGTTCTCGTGGGCGTCTTCTGGAACGGGACTGGTGCCTTGACGCTGGGCCTTGTTGGCGAAATCAGGTGGTCCTGGCTTCCTGCACTGCTTGCCGGCTCACTACTTGGCGGATATGCGGGTGCGCATCTCGCAATCACGAGGGGGAATCGCTGGATCAAACGCGGGTTTGAAACCGTCACGATTCTGATAGGCTTGAAACTGATTACAGGATAAGAAAAAGACTCAGAATGAAAAAAGAGACTGACCCGCGCGAGATTCTCGATTTCTGGTTCTCGCCGGAAATGGAGAGGCACTGGTTCAACTCGACCACTTCCATCGATCGCCAGATACGCAAGCAGTATGCCGTCCTGTGGAGCCGGGCAGCCACGGGGGAGTGTGATCACTGGAAAGCGACCGCGGAAGGCAGCCTCGCGCTGACGATCGTACTCGACCAGTTTCCTCTTAACATGTTTCGTGGCAAGCCGGACAGCTTTTCGACCGAACATCTCGCTGTTGGCGTCTCGCTTGAAGCGGTGACGAGAAAACAGGACAGGGAGCTGCACCGGAAACGTGTCGCCTTTCTTTACATGCCGCTGATGCACAGCGAAACCCTTTCACACCAGGAACTCTCCGTCGAGCTCTTCCGGAAGGCAGGACTCGAGGAGAATCTGCGTTTTGCCACGCATCACCGGGACCTGATCAGGCGTTTCGGACGCTTTCCGCATCGCAACAGGATTCTCGGCAGGGAGAGTACGCCTGAGGAGCTTGACTATCTCTCTTCTCCGGAAGCCTTCACGGGCTGATGCTCTGGCCTGTGAGCGGCTGACTGTCGTTGTATGATGGGTTCAGGAGTCATGGTACCGCCAGCAGGCAGCTTCAACCGTGAATAGCCCGGACAGAGATAACTGGATCACGCAAAGACTCGAGTCCTTCCAGCTCAAGCTGGCAGGCCCGGATGCGCTCGCGCAACTTGCGGTCCTCGGCATTCTCTCCGGAATTCTGACGGGTATCGTCATCGTTGCATTCAGGCTACTTGCCGAGGGTGTTCTTGCTGCAATGCTTGATGGCGATCCGGAAAATTACGAGGCGCTCGCATGGCAGTATCGCGCTTTGCTACCAATCGTCGCCGGCATCTTCCTCGTACTTCTTTTTCGCTTTGCAAGCAAGGGTATCCATGTTCTCGGTGTTGCGCGTGTCATGGAGCGAATGGCCTATCATCAGGGGCATCTGAATCTCCGGGAACTGCTGTTGCAGTTCTTCGGCGCGGCAGCAGCCATCATTGGTGGTTATTCCGTCGGCCGCGAAGGACCGCATGTGCATCTCGGTGCTTCCAGCGGCAGTTTGCTCGGCCAGTGGCTGCGCTTGCCGAATAACAGTATCCGGACTCTCGTGGGGTGCGGCACGGCGGCCGGTATTGCGGCGTCTTTCAATACACCGCTCGCGGGTGTCATCTTCGCCCTCGAAATCGTCATGCTCGAATACACCATTGCCAGTTTTATTCCGGTCATCCTCGCAGCCGCGAGTGCGACCCTTCTCTCCATTGCTGTCTTTGGCAACGAGGCAGGTTTCGATATCCCCTCAATGCAACTTGCCAGCCTGGCTCATATGCCCCTCGTACTGCTTCTCGGGCTGGCTGTCGGTATCCTCTCGGCCGCCTTTATCCAGGTGATGCAATTTGTAGCGGGCACTGGCAGTCGGCTGGCGCTCTGGCAGCGTTTTTCTGTTGCAGCGCTCATCGCCGCGCTTTTCGCTGTCATGCTGCCGGAAGTCATGGGTATCGGCTATGACTCCGTCAACAAAGCCCTGCTGGGTGAACTCGGACTGGCAACACTGGCCTTGCTGGTTGTCGGCAAGTTGCTGGCAACCTCGCTCAGTGTTGGACTGGGAATTCCCGGCGGCATGATCGGGCCTTCGCTCTTCATCGGGGCCGCCCTTGGAGCCCTGACAGCCAATCTTTTTGCACTCGCGGGTTTTGATGTCGATATTGGTCTCTTTGCCCTGCTCGGCATGGGTGCCATGATGGGGGGGAGTCTGCAGGCGCCGCTGGCCGCACTGACCGCCATCATGGAACTGACACACAGTCCGGGCATCATCATGCCCGGAATGGTCGTGATCATCACGGCTTCCCTGACCGCCAGCGAGCTCTTTCGCAAGGAATCGCTATTCATCACGATGCTCAAGGCGTCCGGCATGGATTACAGCACCACACCCGTCGTCCAGGCCCTCCGTCGCATCGGGGTTGCAGGTACGATGAGCAAGTCGTGCCTGCGAACGCAGTCAATGATCGACCTCAATACCGCAGTAGGATTGCTGAAGGAGAAGCCCGCCTGGCTGATCATCGATGCGGGGAAAGAGCCGCATACGCTGCTGCGGGCTGCCGACCTTGCGAATTATCTCGCTGCGAGGCTGCCGGACGAAACCGGGTTCATCGATCTCATGGAGATTCCCGGGCAAAGATACGATCTGGCTCCGATCCACCTGCAGGCAACCTTGCAGGAGGCGCAGGAACTGCTGAAAAAGAGCAGTGCAGAGGCGCTCTACGTACAGCGCGAGAACGCACCGGGTATCCACAGGGTCTATGGCATTCTCACGCAAGAGATGATTGATGCGACCTACCGGTGATCCCTCAGAGCAGGCAAGCCTGCGACGTGCACTTGGTCCCTGGCTGCTGACACTTTACGGACTGGGTAGCACCATCGGTGCGGGTATCTATGCGCTTGTTGGCAAGATTGCCGGAGAGGCGGGGTACCAGGCGCCACTGGCCTTTCTGATAGCTGCAGTACTGGCCGCCTTCTCTGCACTCAGTTTTGCCGAGCTGGCAGGCCGCTATCCGCAGAGCGCGGGCGAGTCAGCCTATGTGCGGGCAGGATTCCGCCAGCGATGGCTATCGCGCCTGACAGGGTTGCTGGTGGTGATGATCGGTATCATCTCCGCTGCAGCCCTGATGCGTGGCCTCGCCGGCTACATCAACGCCTTTTTGCCCCTCGGGTTCGAGATCTCGATTTTCGCCACCCTCGCTCTTCTCGCCGCAATCGCTGTCTGGGGCATCAGGGAATCTGCTATAGCCGCGGCACTGATCACGCTTGTCGAGATCGGCGGGCTGCTCATCGTGATCCTGGTCTCGCTATGGCATATCGACATGGTCGACTCCCTGCCGTCATTGATGCCGGAGCGTCTTGATAGTGATCTGCTGCATGCCGTCATGGCCGGTGCCTTCCTCGGCTTCTTTGCGATGATCGGTTTCGAGGATATGGTCAACGTCGCGGAGGAGGTCAGGAACGCGGGGCGTACCATGGCGATAGCCATCACCCTGACACTCGTGATTACAACCCTGCTTTACATGGGAGTGGCCTGGAGTGCCCTTGTGTGGGTTACGCCGGCAGAGCTGGCGCAATCGGACGCGCCCCTCGCATTGGTCTTCGAAACCATAACCGGGAAAGAGCCCTTATTGATCACGGTTATCGCGGTACTGGCTGTCGTCAATGGCGGGCTGATCCTGCTTGTCATGGCAAGCCGTGTTCTTTACGGGATGAGCCGGATGAAGCAACTCCCTGCCTGGCTCGGCCATGTCTCGAGGCGAACGCAAACCCCGGTTAATGCAACTCTCTTCACGGCACTGCTCATCATGCTGCTCTCGCTTACGGTGCCTCTCGAGCATCTTGCAAGACTCAGCGCCGGCATAGCGCTGACGGTCTTCTCGCTTGTGAACCTGTCACTGGTTCTCGTCAAGCTGCGGCGGGAGGTGGCACCTGCCGGTATCCTCTGTCTGCCCCTCCCAGTGCCCCTCGCAGGCTTTGTTGTGAGCGCAGGTTTCGTTGTCTGGGAAGTTGCAAAGCGTTTCCCCTGAGCAGTGTGTCATGCTTCACGGGCGATCTGCGGAATGGCGATTCATCGCCAGTCACCATTTCGCATGTCAAAGACTCTTGCGATTGCGAGGAGGCTTAGCGCATTACGCATCTCACCCCGTTCAATAGCCGCGCCGAGTTCTTCCCGTGTCAGTTCGAGAGTCGCGATATCTTCGCCCTCGTCGAGTGATTGACCGTTGCTCTTCACCGCGTCGGTCGCCAGCCAGAAATGACACTCGTTGTTCATGAATGCCGGGTTCGATTCCACCCTGCCGATTGGTTTCCAGTCATCCGAGCTGTAGCCGGTTTCTTCGAGTAGTTCCCTTTTCGCGGTTTCGAGGGGAGATTCACCGGGATCGACCACGCCAGCCGGAACTTCGAGTGATACCTTGCCGGTACCGAACCTGTACTGCTCGACGAGGATCACCTCTCTTGCGGGAGTGAGCGCAACAATATTGACCCAGTCGTTCGACTCGATTACGACGGCTTCCATGCGCATGCCGTTTCTCGGATTTTCGACCCGATCGAAACGGGAACCGAAAAGCTTGAGATCGGGACCTGCTTCCGACCCGAGTTTTTTCCAGGGTTTGATACGTTCTCTGTGCATTCGGGGCACCTGTCTATATCTCTGTTATCGGACTCTGCGACTGTTATCAGGTATCAGGAGGAATCAGGAGTGGCTGGCAATGAGTGCTGCAAATCCCTCGGCGAATTTTTCTACCTCTGCCCAGTCCGTGTACTCGTAATCCATCGACATGTCGAGGTCCTTGCCACCGGATTTTTTCACGATGTTGCGCATGATGCGCTTCTTCAGAAAGCCGTAGCGACTGTACTTCAGTGCACCGGCAAATGTGACGCTGATAGCGGGCTGCATTCCGATGTCGTCAAGAAATTGCCGCATCACACGTTGTGCGTCCTCCTGGTCCTGTTGTCGATCCGAGGCTGCTGAAAGACTGACCGAGAAAAAGGCGACGGGTAGCTGAGCCCATTCGTCATGGTGAGCGGTGAGCCACCGTGCGAGTTCAAGCGGATGCTGTTCACGATGTAGCGGGCCGCCGGCCAACAGGCCATCACATTCCGGGGGGAAGGAGGCATCCGGCTGTTTCCGCGTATTGATCAGGAGGGCTTCTGCACCGCATTGTTCGAGTGCACCGGCAATTCTGGAGGCAATTTTTTCACTTTGCCCCTCGACGCTGGCGTAAGCGATCAGGATACGCATGACGGTTCTTGCAAAATTTGTCCCGGGTGGGTTTCTGCATCTCCATCCATGCCTTTTTGCCTCTGCACTGCCTGTGATCGCTGTCCGGGGTTGTGGGGCCTCGATTCAAGCTTCACAACTACTCCGGCAGCTCAGTTGAGATCGATGGCATGGGTCTTGAGGTTGTCAAAGGGGACGGTCTCGAGTGCTTTTTCATGGGTGCTTCGCAACGCAACTCTTGGTGCGCAGCCTGCTTCAAACGCCTCTTTCCATCGAGCGGCACAGACACACCAGCGGTCACCTTCCCTGAGTCCGGGGAAGCCGTATTCAGGCATGGGTGTGCTCAGATCGTTCCCCTGTCTTATGCTGAACTCCAGGAAGGCATCGGTGACCTGTACGCAAACCGTGTGGGACCCGGTGTCCTGTTCACCGGTTTCACAGGAACCGTTCCTCGTCCAACCTGTAAGGGGCTCCATCGAGCAGGCTTCGAGTGGTTCACCGAGAACGTTCTTTGGCATAGGTCTGACTCCGGTCGTTTCGTAAATCTGTGGTCGGGCATGCCAGTGGGGCTGTCTGTACTGCAAACAGTGATCACTGGAAACGCCGCAGCCAGTGCGGATAGCCATAGCTGTTATCCATGCTGAAACCTCCCTGTTTTGGCAATTGCTGGAAGAGGCGGTCTGCTGTCATGCGCAGGTTGTACATCAACTGGTCGGGTGTGCCGAATGCCTTGATGGCGATGTTCCAGTAATCCCTGTTCCTGACCTGCAAGAGGTTCATGAGGAAGAGGCAGCCGCTTTGAAGCCTGTCTACGGCGAGCGAGTACTCGGTCAGGTGGTTGTCACTGATACCAAAGAGGCGTACGTGCTGAAGCCTTGTGATTTTCAGCCAACCATTGCTTTCGAGCAATTCGTTGTGCGGAGGCTGCAGGCTGTCCAGTGGCCCTTCCCATCTGTTCCAGACTTCCGCCTGGCCGCTTGCGTCGTCCCAGTGGAGAACGCCCGCAATATCGCCCCGTAGTGAAGTCTGCTGGATAGTGTCCGGCCCCAGCAACCGGATAGCTGTGCCCTCACTGGCGCCGGCGAAATGATACTCAACTCTCTGCTGGGGAGTAAGATCCTCTGAAAAGAAATCTCCAACAGCGAAGGGAGGCTGTTCAAAAAACCAGCGAAGTTCCATCGTTTGTTTCATCGTTCTGACTCCTTCTGTTTTCGCGCTGCCCGGAGACGAGGCCGGGGATGGAACCGTAACCAATAAATTTCGCCTTGCTCTTCTTCTGTGGCAGCCGGAAATCGAAGACGCTGACGCCACGGCGTCTATCTCCATTGTAGCTGCGTCCATCGCTGGCGCCCACCATCAGCGGCTTTCCGCTTGCCTTGTGGGTTCCAAGGTAGATCATGACATGCGTGATGGCCCGATCGATACCGTATGTCCCGCTCCAGAATAGCAGGTCACCCGGCCTGAGGTCGTTGAACTGCGCTGAGTCAAGCGAGTCTGCATCGACACCGCGCATTTCCCCGGACTGTTCGATCCAGCGATAAATCTGGTCTGCCTGGCGCGGCGTTTCACGCAGGTTTTGACTCTTCAGAATGTATTGCACTGTGCCTGAGCAGTCCATGCCTCCACGTTTCGGAGAATTCGAACCATAGAGATAAGTCAGTTTCTTTTTTGTCAGGGCGAGTGATTCGCGGATGAGCTTCTGAATAGCGGCAGGCTGTGATTCGTATTCAATGATCTCCCCGGGTGCCATGGAAGTCACTATCGCGGGCGCCGCCGAGAGCGCCGGGGACAGAAGAAAGATGACTAGCAAGGGCAGCAGCAGGTTGCAGGGCATTGATCAATATCACTGTAAAAAGGGTGTTTCTTTGACGACAATTTAATCAGGAACGGGTTCAACGGGCGACAGGAGGCGAGCGTGAGATGTTGAGATTCCGACGAAGGCAATCACTGCTTGCTACGCTATTATTCATCCTTCCCCTGTCGGTTGTAGCAATCGATTCCGCCTATGTCGAAAACTGTTTCCATACGCCATTCGATCTATACCTGACCCCGGTTGAGGCCTGGCAGATGAAACAGCAGAATCCGGAAGGTGTCACTTTCGTCGATGTGCGTACGCGGGCCGAGGTCCAGTACACAGGGTTCACCGAATATGCCGATGCGAATATTCCGATCATGTTCCAGCCAGGCAGTTACGAGTGGAAAGCGGACAAGAGGGATCCGCTGACAGGCCAGTTCAAAAAGCTTCCCAACAAGGATTTTTCCGGGGCGGTGGAAAAGCTCGTCGAATCCCGCGGGCTCGACAAGTCGGACCCCGTCATTGTGATGTGTGCAGCCGGAAAACGCTCCACAGCCGCCGCGAAGGCGTTGCACAAGGCAGGGTACAGCCGCGTCTACAATCTCTACGAGGGTTTTGAGGGCGTCATGGCGACTGCTGGGTATTACAGGGGGCAGCGCGTCGTCAATGGCTGGAAAAATGCCGCGCTTCCGTGGGGGTACAGGCTGCCGGCTTCGAAGATGTATTTCAATTACGCGCCCTGAGAAGTCAACTCCCCGGTTCCGCAATCCGGCCGGCATCAGCTGTGCCAGTCGATCGGAATTTTCTCTCTCTTACTCTCTTTCGCTTCATTTGATGATTGAAGTCAGCGTTGCCCGGAGTTGCGCTGACGAATTTCCACAATTTGTCTAGTGTTAAATTGATAATTGTCAATTCTCCCCGGGGCAAGGAAGCAGTACCAGCAAGAGGGATCGCATCCGGACAGGAGGCAAGATTCATTGCAACGACCAGAGGAGGACCCTAACAATGACTACGATGCAGGTAAACGGCACTGATGTGGATTTCAATCCCGAGGGCTTTCTCTCGGATTTTCACAGCTGGAGCAGGGATGTGGCCATGGCGATGGCAGAGGAGCAGGGACTCGAGCTGACAGACTGCCACTGGGACGTCATCAACTTCATGCGTGATTTCTTCGGTGAATTCGAGACACCGCCATCACCGAAACAGATCATCGCAGCCTGCGGCGAAAAAATCACGGGCTCGGCGAAGTGCAGACAGAAAGATCTGAAAGCGATCTTCCCGAACGGGGGATGCAAGCAGGCCTGTCAGCTCGCAGGGTTGCCGCGTCACTACTGCCATTCGCCTTAGGTTTTGCTGGCGGGAGTGGGTGTGCCTGGCCGGGCTGGGGCCCGGCAGCTGCCCTGATCATGGCAGGAAATGCCATCAAGAGATGTGTCTCGCCTAGCGCATGCCGCGCGACTGCTTGATCATCTCGTAGGCCTGCTTGATCCGGTGTGTCTTCTCTGCAGCTATTTTCATCATCTCTTCCGGGAGCCCCTTGGATGCAAGCTTGTCCGGGTGGTGCCGGCTGAGCATCCGGCGATAGGCTTTCTTGACCTCGCCGTCACTTGCCGACTTTTCAATTTCCAGTATCGCATAGGCATCGGAGAGTGAGCCGACACCGGCAGTGGACGAGCGTGTGCGTCCCCGGCCGCTGTGACGCTGTTGTTGCTCGCGCTGCTGAAAATGCATCGAGGCGAGAACCATCTGCTCGATCATTCCGAGTTCGATAGCGGATATTCCGAGGCGCTTGCTGATGGACTCCAGAATCCGGTGTTCAGCTGCATGCTTTTTCCCGTCGCCATAAGCCGCCTGGACCTGAATCTCCATGAACATGCGGACAAGGTTGCGCTGCCTGCCGATCTGCGAGTGAAACTGGTCGAGCACCTCGTCGAGCCTGAATTCGTCCTTCTTGCCTTCGCGGAAGAGGTTGATGGCTGTTGCGCGCTGCTCCTTTGTGAGGTCCATCTGCTGCATGACGGCCTCGGCAAAGCGGATCTCGTCCGGGGTGACGACGCCGTCAGCCTTCGCGATATGGCCCATCACCGAAAACGTCGCTGTGAAGAAGGCCGTCTGGTTCAGTTCCTGCTGATCGGGCGGGACCTGCCGCTGACCGCCTGGAAGCGCTTTGAGTCCCTTGTCATACTGGTGTCCGAGTGCAGCACCCAGAATCGCGCCGAGTGGCCCCCCGAGCATGAAACCGAAGGTTCCACCAAGCAATTTACCCCACCAGGCCATCAGTCGCTCTCCCTGTATTCCGATGCGCGTCTCGCATCGCCCCGCACCCTCTCTGCAGGGTAGCGGGACTCGTTGATGTCGATTTTCTTCCAGGCTGATTCCACCAGGTCGATATCCAGACGCTCTG
>JASFPB010000034.1:0-12052 GCA_050116235.1 Chromatiales bacterium
CCGACAGCAGGGACACCGAAGCCAGCGCCTTGCCGAGCTGGCGAGCAATGGCTGGCGGGTAGTCATGCTTGTCGAGCAGCGCACGGAAACTGCTGCCGAGCCTGACGAATTCCCCGCGGACACCGGTGCCTTCGAACAGGAAGCGCTGCAGCAGGTCGGTGTCAGTCGTCATTCCTGTGGATGACCTCGCCGGTGTGATCCCTGACTTCGACGCCGATCGGAATACCATTTCGGATGGAGTCGCTGACAACACAAAAATCCTCGAAAAGGTTCATGCAGCGCTTCATCTTCGGCGCTCCCGAGAGGACTTCGGACATCTGCAGCGCCACGTCAATACGACCGATACGCAGGCGTTTTTTCTCGTTGCGCACGATCGTCACAGTTGCCTCGGTCGTGACACTGGCGGGAGGAACGTCTCCGCGGTTGATACAGTAGAGCAGACTAGCACTGAGACAGTTGGCAGCAGAGACCGCGAGTAACCGGGATGGGTTGGGGCCCGCCAGACCGCCGAGAGGCGGCGGCTCGTCGACAAGTAAATCGTCGAGGATTTTCTTGTCGAATTTCACCTTGAATTCGTAATCTTCCAGGTGCTCCAATGTGAGCGTAAAACGTGCTTCTTCTGACATAAACCGAAACCTCCTGACACGAAAACCGATTGTCCGCCATGTCCCGACCCGGAAACAAGCCCGTAAAAGGCAGGGGCGCAATTCATAACCCGGCGAACCGCTACGAGTCGACGCGTAGCGAAGCCGAGGATGACGGCTGGGGCATTCTCGACGAGGAGCCGGCACCGCTCGTGACGACCCTGACCGTCGACACGAGCAAGTCTGTCATCGCGTACAACCAGTCGCCCGACATCCCCTTCGACCGCTCGATCAATCCCTATCGTGGCTGCGAGCACGGATGTATCTACTGCTACGCACGTCCGAGTCATGCCTGGCTGGGGCTATCGCCGGGACTCGATTTCGAAAGCCGGCTTTTTTACAAGCCCGACGCAGCTGAACTGCTCAGGATGGAGCTCGCATCGCGAAGCTACAGCTGCGCGCCGCTTGCGCTCGGGCCCAATACGGACTGCTACCAGCCTGTCGAAAGGCGCCTCGGGATCACGCGTTCGATCGTCGAGGTGCTTCTTGATACAAAACACCCGGTCGGCCTTGTCACCAAATCGGCCCTGGTCGAGCGCGACATTGATCTCTACCGGGAGATGGCCAGGGAACAGCTCGCCAATGTCATGGTGACTGTTTCGACTCTCGATCCGGCATTGTCACGCACGCTCGAGCCACGCGCAGCGGTACCGAAACGGCGACTGAAGATCATCGAACGTCTCTCGGAGAGTGGTATCCCGGTCGGCGTGCTGATCGCTCCTGTCATTCCGGTCCTGACCGATACGGCTCTCGAAAAGACAATGCAGGCAGTCCGTGATGCAGGAGCGCTCACGGCCGGCTATATCCTGCTGCGCCTCCCGCAGGAAGTTTCGCCGCTGTTTCGCGAATGGCTGTCGGCCCACTGGCCAGAAAAGGCGTCACACGTTATGTCACAGATTCAACAGGCGCGTGGCGGCCGGGACAATGTTGCGCGCTTCGGCGAGCGTATGCGTGGCACAGGAGAGTATGCGGAGATGATCAACCAGCGTTTCCGGCTCATGTACAGAAAACTCGACTTTCCGGGACTGCCGGAGCTGCGGACAGACCTGTTCAAGAAGCCGAGGTTGCCCGGGAGTCAGATGGATTTGTTTTAAGAAATTCCACCACGAAGAACACAAAGTACACGAAGGATGCAGGTGTCTTTCTTGCCGTTATTCAGAACGTCGCAATGACAACTCAAGAAACCTTTGCGTCTTCTGCAGATTTCTGCGCTCTCTGCGGGCTTTCTTGATTGTCGGCCTGAAGGCCGACCTACAGGTCTGACGCCCGACCATGACAAGTGAACCTCCAACAGTCCAACCTTTGTGATCTTCGTGCTCTTTGTGGTGAATCTCAGGAATAGATGGCCTGCATCCGCTCGATCTCCCCGACCACCTGCTCGCGCAGTCCTTCCGGTTCGAGCACTTCGACATGGCGACCGTGACGGAGGATATCCATGACAAGTTCCGTCGGATTGTTGTAGGGGAGCGACAACCGGTAGCTGCCATCAGCCAGCCATTCGCCCTGCTGCTGCGGATGCCACTGCTCCTTGCTGACCCAGCGCGCACGCTCGGCATCAAAGCGCAACACCGCCTTGCAGCTGGCCTTGCCAGAGAAGATGCCGTAAGCGCTCGAGTAGTGCTCATCAAGTGAGGCACTGCTGATTGATTTTGCAGCCTTGTCGAGCACAGACACAGACTCGATCGAGTCAAGGGCAAAGGTTCGCAGCCCCTTGCGCAAGTGGCACCAGGCATCGAGATACCAGTTGTCACGATAGTGGACGAGGCGTTGTGGAGAGAGCGTCCGCTCGGAGCTGTCATCGCGCGAGCGATTGTAGTAGCCGATGCGGATCTGCCTGCGATTGGCCGTGGCGCCCGCAACGACCTGAAACCATTCACCTGCTGGCCGCGCAGCAATCTGCAGGATGCGAATGCGCTGAACGAGTTCCTCGCCCTTCTGCTGTTGCAGGTTCAGCAGGTTTTCGATGCGTTCCTGCAGGGGGGCAAGCTGTTTCTCGAGCAGCCCGGGCTGCACGTCAGCCAGCAGCTGGTGAACCGAGAGCAGCGCATGCAGCTCCGAGGCGTTGAACCAGATTCCAGGCAACTCGTACATGGGCTCGTCACTGCCACGGTCATAGATGTAGCCATTGAGCTTGCGGTCATAGCGAATCGGCGCATTGAGATAGAGCCGCATTGACTCGATGATGCGCTTGACTGTGGCGCGGGAGCATTCGAGCTCCTGCTCGAGTTTCTGCCGGGAGACGGGGTAGCGTGCTGCGCTGAGAATTTTATGCAGATCGTAGATACGGTCGAAACGATCCATGGAGAAGTGCGTTACTGCTGTTGTTGTTGCTGTTGCAGGATTTTCTCGGCCTCTGCCGGATCGACGCTCCAGAGGCGTTCAAGCTGGTAGAAATCGCGCACCTTGGGCTGCATGACATGGACCACGACACCGTTCAGGTCGATCAGCGCCCACTCTCCGTCCGTCACACCCTCCTGGCCCATCGGCGGCTCCCCCTTCTGCTTGACCCGGAAGGCAACAGACTCGGCGATGGATTTGACATGCCGGTCGGATGTACCGCTGGCGATAATCATGAAGTCGGTGATGCTTGTCTTGCCGCGTACATCGATAACCTTGATGTCACGGGCTTTCATGTCGTCGAGCGTTTCGAGGACCAGATCGCGAAGTTCTTCTACCTGCATGAAGGTGTCCGTTTGAGTGTCACTGACAATAATAACCGAGATCGCTGTTTTTCGCAGTGATCAGGCATCCTCGTAGAGACGCAGCTGCTGAATAATGCCGAGTACCTGTTCCGGCACGAGAAAACGCGCGCTCCGGCCGACGGCGATGCGCTGCCGGATATCCGACGCCGAGATATCGAGCTGCGTGACAGGCTGCAGAAAGATGCGGCCCGCAGGAGAGGCGTGGAGATCACCGGCCTCGCATGTCTGGCGCCTGTCGAGCAGTGCTGCGAGTTCTCCCCCGGGTCTGATCGCATCGGGACGCTGCATCACCACGAGGTGGGCGAGTTCGAGTATCTCGAGCGGGCGGTGCCACTGGAGATAGCCGTTGAAAGCATCACCACCCATGAGAAAACAGAGTGGTTCATCCGGATATTCCCGCCTGAATGACTCGAGGGTATGGTAGCTCCAGGAAGGGCCATCGCGGTGCAATTCGCGGTTGTCCATGATGAACCCCGGCTGGTCAGCGACGGCAGCCTGCACCAGGGCACAGCGAAGCTCTGCGGGCGTTCCAGGCTGATCGCGATGCACGGCTTCCTTGAGCGGAACAAAGTGGATCCGCCGGATACCGAGCGCCTCCTGAACATCAAGTGCCGTGCGCAAGTGACCATTGTGGACCGGATCGAATGTACCGCCGAAGACTCCGATCATGCGCTGGACGCGAGAGGCATGAAGCCCCTTGCATGGATGGCCTCCAGTACTCCGTCCCACAGCGCAAGACGCGCCTCGACAGCCTGCCGAGCGGCAGTCCTGGCCTCTGAAGCGGCCTGCTCGTCGGCACAGAGCACATTGAGCAACCGGAGCGAGAGCGGGCCATGATGGTCACCGTCAAGTGCGATGTGACGTTCGAGGTAATAGTGGAAAACAGGTGCCTGCTCCTTGCCGATACCACCTCTCGCAAGCAGGGCGCGAAACATGCCCGGGATGATGTGCTCACGCCCCAGCGCCAGCGCAGCGGCAGCCTGGTGCGGCTTGCCCGGCTGGATAAAGCCGAAAGTCTGGCGCGTGAACTGTCGCGACGGCTCCGGTATTTCTGCCTCGGCAAGAGCCTTGTCGAGACCCCTGCGTTGTGCCAAATCGACAAATGCCCTGACCGCAGAGGTGTTGGCACCAATCTCCTCCATGGCCATGAGATAGAGTTCGAAATGGCTCGTGTGCCCTTTTCCGTCGGGCATTGCATCGCTCTCTTCCTCGAGCACGATGTCGTTGATAAAGCGCGCCAGTTCTCCGTCTGCAGGGGGGAACCACGGAGATCCCGCCGGTGCGACTTCCGACTGCACGAACTTGACGAGTGACATGAAATCCCAAACGGAGTAAACGTGATGCTCCATGAAAAGACGCAGGGTGTCGATGGAGTCGACGGCCTCGTACACAGGATGGTTTTCGAGCCGGTTCGCGAATTCCCCGATGATGTCATACGAAATTGCTGTCTGGTCTGTCATGTTGAAGCTCCGAAAAAAGTCAGCTCCGGATATGACCGTCACCGAGCACGATGTACTTCACAGAGGTCAGCCCCTCGAGACCGACCGGGCCACGGGCATGGAACTTGTCGGTCGAGATACCGATCTCCGCACCGAGCCCGTATTCGAAGCCGTCAGCGAATCGCGTCGAGGCATTGACCATCACAGAGCTCGAATCCACTTCTGCGAGGAAACGGCGCGCCCTGGTGTAACTTTCAGTGACGATCGAATCCGTATGTTGTGAACTATGCATGTTGATATGCTCGATTGCCTGGTCGAGGCCGTCAACGACGCGAATGGACAGAATCGGGGCAAGATACTCGGTATCCCAGTCAGCGTCCTCTGCGGCCTTGCAGTCGATGAGGGCTTGCGTCTTCACGCATCCGCGCAGTTCGACACCCTTCTCACCGTAGGCTGCCGCCAGGCGTGGCAGGATTCCCTCCGCCATGGATTGCGAGACGAGCAGTGTCTCCATGGTGTTGCAGGTGCCGTATCGCTGGGTCTTGGCATTGAGCGCCACCCTGAATGCCTTGTCCGGATCGGCGTCATCGTCGATGTAGACATGGCAAATGCCGTCGAGATGCTTGATGACAGGGACGCGCGCATCTTTCGAAATGCGCTCGATAAGCCCCTTGCCACCTCGCGGAATGATCACATCGATAGACTCGGGCATGGTGATCATCGCCCCGACAGCGGCGCGATCGGTGGTAGCGACGACCTGCACAGCATCGGCGGGCAGCCCGGCAGTTTCGAGGCCACGGTGAATCGATGCCGCGATCGCCTGGTTCGAGTGGAAGGCTTCCGAGCCGCCGCGCAATACGGTGGCATTGCCCGATTTGAGGCAGAGTGCGGCCGCATCAGCGGTCACGTTGGGACGTGACTCGTAAATGATGCCAACCACGCCCAGCGGAACACGCATGCGCCCCACCTGGATACCTGACGGGCGGTAGTTCATGTCAAAGATCTCGCCGACAGGATCGGGGAGCCCCGCAATCTGTCGCAATCCCTCGATCATGCCGTCGATTCGGGTCTCGTTGAGTTCGAGGCGGTCGAGTAATGCGGCGTCCAGTCCATTCTCCCTGCCTGCTTCGAGATCCCTGTTGTTCGCGGCCATGAGGGCATCGCGGTTCGCATCGAGGTCATCGGCGATGGCGTTCAGCGCCGACTCCTTGCGGGCTGACGGAGCTGCGGCAAGCAGTCGGGATGCGGCGCGGGCCCTGGCACCGCTCTCCTGCATGTAGTCAGCAACATTGCTGATATTCTGGTTTGCTGTCTCGGTCATAACATCCGGAGTTTCGAAAAGTCAGCCTTCTATCTTATCATTGTGGAGTCGGTTACAGCGACCGCGGCAAAGTCAGGCCACGCGCTGGCGGCGCATCCTGAGTACCAGCTGCTCCATCTGCAGCCATGGATCGACCCCGGGCCGGCCCTTGATGGTGTCATCAATTCTGGCGAGCAGGTGCAGCATCTGGTGACAGCGTGCAAGACTGATCCGATGCACGCAGTCCGTGACAGCCTGCTGGCGCTTTTGCCAGACGCCATGCTTGCTGAAGACAGCTGCCAGCGGTTCGCGCAGTTGCATTGCCTCGGCGATTTCGGCCAACAGTCGAACCTCGCGCCCGAGTGCCCAGAGCACCACCGGTTGCGGGCTGCCCTCTGCACGCAGTGAGCGAATAATCCGCACAGCTCGCGCTGCATCACCGGCCAGTGCTGCATCGACCAGTTCGAAGACGGTGTAGTGTGCATGGCCGGAGACAGATTCCATGACCTGGTCGATGCCGAGGTTACCGACACCGTAATTGAGACGCAGTTTGTCGAGTTCCTGTGCTGCCGCCAGCAGATTGCCCTCGGTGTGCTGTGCAAGCAGCCGGGCAGCATCGAAAGAGAGCTGAAGGCCGTGATGCTGTGCACGGTTCTTGATCCAGCCGGGCATCTGCGCCGCCTGGACAGGCCAGACCTGGACGACCACGCCCTTCTTCTCGATCACCTTGAACCACTTGCTGCGCTGCCGGGATGCATCCAGCTTCGGCATCGTGATGAGCAACAGCGTATCGCTTGCAGGACGTTCCAGATAGTCACAGATGGCCTGGCCACCCTCGCGACCGGGCTTGCCACCCGGAACACGCAGATCGAGGAGTCTGAGCTCTGAAAACAGCGACAGTGCGTCTGCCTCCTGCCCAAGGCTGTTCCAGTCGAATCTTTGACCAGCTTCCATGACATGGCGCTCGTTGTAACCGTGCTCCCTCGCAGAGCGACGGATATCATCAGCCGCCTCGAGAAGTTGCAAGGGCTCGTCCCCTGTCACGAGGTAAACGGGGGCCGGCCCTTTCCGGAGGTGTTCGTGAAGCTGTTCCGGACGCAGTTTCACGGCTTATCTGAGTGAGTAGTCCAGGACACGCAGAATCGACATGGAAAGCTCCTCGAGCATCTCGACACGCAACTCTGCTGCTTCGCGCCGCGCGGCAAGCCCCGTTTTACCGACCTCGATCCAGTTGCGGCGGACACCCACTTCGTGCTCACTGACCAGTTGCCTGCCATCGGAGGTTGAGAGGCTGACAACGACCTTGCGGATGAAGAGGTATTCGGTTGCTTTGCCGCGACTGTCAACCGTGATGACCCGCTGGCTCTCGCCCAGATCGCGAATTTTCATCACGGATTTCGCAAGCGTCTCGTCCTCTACAACAGGGATACCAGCTGCAATGAGGGTGTTTCGCAACCTGGCATGGAGAGGCTCGTAACGATCGAGTCCCGTGATCGTGACTGGCGCATGCCGGGCCAGCGCATCGCTGTTGCGCAACTGAAAACCGCAGCCGGCGAGCAAGATCGCCAGCAGCAGGATGATGAATCCCCGGGCCGGGAGGCGCATCAGCTTTTCTGCTGCGGGGCCACGATGTTGACCAGCTTGCCAGGCACCACGATGACCTTTCGAATGGTTGCGTCTCCGACAAATTTTTGCACATTCGGGTTGTCGCGGGCCACCTGCTCAATCGTGGCGTTGTCGGCAGCCGCCGGGACTTCTATCTTCGCGCGCACCTTGCCATTGACCTGTACGACCATCTCGATATTCTCCTGCCTCAGCGCAGCCTCGTCGACCTGCGGCCAGCCAGCCGTGAGGATATCATCACCATACCCGAGTTCCCGCCAGAGGTGATGGGTCACGTGCGGTGCAATCGGTGAGAGCAGGCGCAGCACGATAGCCATCCCCTCCTTGAGCAGTGCCGCGTCCTCCTGCTTGTTGAGCACATTGACCATGGTCATGCAGGCAGAGACAACCGTGTTGAACTGCTGACGCTCATAATCAAAGAGCGCCTTCCTGAGCGCGCCGTGTATCTCGCGGCGCGCTTCCCCGACAGCGGCGTCGGAATCAGCAGAAGCCGATTCTGCCCCCTGATCGATCTTGTGAGCGAGCGCCCACAAACGCTTGAGGAAACGGTGTGCGCCTTCAACGCCTTCATCCGACCACTCGAGCGACTGGTCGGGTGGCGCCGTGAACATGGTGTAGAGACGCACGGTATCGGCCCCGTAGCGATCGATGAGCGTTTGCGGATCCACGCCGTTGTTCTTCGACTTCGACATCTTCTCGACGCCACCGGCAATGACCGGACCGCCGTCTTTTTGCAGCACGAAGACACCGTCGCGCTGCTCGACATCTGCAGGGTTGAACCACTCCCTGGAACCATCGTCGTTCTCGCGATAGAAGGTCTCCGCAACCACCATCCCCTGGGTCAGCAATCTGCTGAATGGCTCGTCGCAATCAACGAGCCCTTCGTCGCGCATGAGCTTGTTGAAGAAGCGCGCGTAAAGCAGGTGCAGCACCGCGTGCTCGATACCGCCGACGTACTGGTCGACCGGCAGCCAGTACTTCGCACGTTCGTCGAGCATCGCACTTTCGCAGTCATGTGAGCAGTAGCGTGCGTAATACCAGCTTGACTCGAAGAAGGTATCGAAGGTGTCGGTCTCGCGCTGGTCGCCATCACCGAGATCATAGAATTCCGGCATCTTCTTGAGTGGCGAGCCCGAGCCGTCGACGATCACATCCTCCGGCAGCCTGACAGGAAACGCAGTCTCTGCCACCGTTGTGCCATCAGCCTTGTTAATGACCGGGATCGGGCAGCCCCAGTAACGCTGGCGCGACACACCCCAGTCACGCAGGCGAAAATTAACGCTCTTGCGCCCCTTGCGGTTCTTCTCGAGCCAGGCAGCGATGGCATCAAATGCCTGACCGGAGTCGAGTCCGTCGAACTCGCCGGAATTCCTCAACACGCCTTTTTCCACGTAGGCGGCCTTTTCGATACCGCAATCACCTCCATCGGTGGAAAAGATCACCTGCTTTTTGGGTATGCCATATTTCTCAGCGAACTCCCAGTCGCGCTGGTCATGCGCGGGCACGGCCATGACCGCCCCGGAACCATAGGACATGAGCACGAAGTTCGCCGCATAGATCGGCACCGCTTCGCCCGTGACGGGATGCAGTGCATTGACACCAAGCGCCAGCCCTCTCTTCTCCATGGTCTCGAGTTCGGCCTCCGAGACGCCACCCTGCTGGCAGTCATCGATGAAAGCGCGGAGCTCCGGATTGTTTTTTGCGGCCCTCGCTGCAAGCGGGTGCTCTGTCGCAACAGCCACGTAGGTGACGCCCATGAGTGTGTCGGGGCGGGTGGTATAGATCTCGAGTGTCTCGCGGGACTCCTCGATGCCAAAAGCCATCTCGACACCTTCGGATCGGCCAATCCAGTTGCGCTGCATTGTCCGTACCTGTTCAGGCCAGGCGTCCAGCTTGTCGATATCATCAAGCAGCTCCTGGGCATAATCCGTGATACGGATAAACCACTGTTCGATATCGCGTTTCTCAACGGGTGCTCCCGAGCGCCAGCCCTTGCCATCCACGACCTGCTCGTTGGCAAGCACGGTCTGGTCGACAGGGTCCCAGTTCACTCTTGCCTTTCTCTTGTAAGCCAGCCCTTTCTGCATGAGGCGCGTGAAAAGCCACTGCTCCCACCGGTAGTAATCCGGATCGCAGGTGGCGAGTTCGCGCTCCCAGTCATAGCCGAAACCGAGTTGCATGAGCTGGCCACGCATCTCCTCGATATTCGCATAAGTCCACCTGGCCGGTGCTGTCCTGTTCTTGATGGCTGCATTCTCTGCCGGCAGGCCGAAGGCGTCCCACCCCATCGGCTGAAGGACATTCTTGCCAAGCATTCTCTGGTGACGGGCGATGACATCACCGATGGTGTAGTTGCGCACATGCCCCATGTGCAACTTGCCAGACGGATAGGGAAACATCGAGAGGCAGTAGAACTTCTCGCGATCGGGATCCTCGACAGCCCTGAAGCTCTTGTTGCGGTCCCAGAATTGCCGGGCCTGCTCTTCGACACCGGCGGGAGAATAGTTGGAATCCATCTGATGAAAGGGCTAAAAAACAATCTGCAAAGGATACAGCACCACCGATTCGATGCGAAGAGGGGGTTCACCACGAAGAACAGAAAGAACACGAAATCAAATTTCACGCCCCGGACTCATGCCATTCGGCCGGGCCAGAGATCTGGCAAAACTCAAAATGAATGGCTATTTCATGTTTGCCTTGCCTGAACCGGGAAACTTTGTAGCCTTCGTGTTCTTCGTGGTTCAGGTTTTCATATCTGCTTGAAAGGCCGGACCACGCCTCGTCTTCCGACCGGTTTTCCGTTATCCTTGCCGGCTGGTATTTCCCGGTCTCTCGTCACATGAAAGCGCACATCCAACAGCTGGTCGCGTCTGCCCTCGAATCACTTGCAGAGCAGCAGGTTCTGCCTGCCGTGGCAATCCGAGAGCCCGTGATCGAGCGCACCCGCGACGCCACGCATGGTGATTTCGCAACCAATGTCGCCATGGTGCTGAGCAAGGCCGCGAAGAGCAATCCGCGCGCGCTGGCCGAAAAGGTCATCGCCGCACTGCCCGCGGACCCGGCCATCGAGAAAGTCGAGATCGCCGGCCCCGGCTTTATCAACTTTTTCGTATCGGCCGCTGCGGGTTACCAGGTCGTGCCGCAAATCCTCGAACAGCAGCACCGCTTCGGACGTTCAGCCGTTGGCGAGGGCAAGCGGGTCCAGGTAGAGTTCGTCTCCGCCAACCCGACCGGTCCACTGCACGTGGGTCACGGTCGCGGCGCCGCCTACGGCGCAACCGTTGCCGACCTGCTGCAGGCTGCCGGTTTCGATGTCCACCGCGAATACTATGTCAACGATGCCGGTCGCCAGATGGATATCCTGGCCACGTCAGTCTGGCTTCGCTACCTGGAACTTGCGGGCGAGGAGATCCCGTTCCCGTCGAATGGTTACCAGGGTGACTATGTTCTCGATATCGCCGCGACGCTGCATCGCGAGTTCGGCGATGTCTACAGACATCCGATGGTTGAGGTTTTCAAGGATGTGCCCGCCGACGCCCCCGCCGGGGGTGACAAGGAGGAGCATATCGATGCGCTGATTCGCCGCGCAAAGTTCCTGCTCGAGGAGACAGGCTACCGCCATGTTTTCGACCTCGGCCTCAACACCATCCTCGACGATATCCGGGATGACCTCGAGTTGTTTGGCGTCACTTACCAGAACTGGTATTCGGAACGCTCACTCGTTGATTCCGGTGCTGTCGAACGCGCTATCAACACCCTCACCGAGGCCGGCCACATCTACGAGAAAAACGGCGCGCGCTGGTTTCGCTCATCGGCTTTCGGTGACGAGAAGGATCGCGTCGTGATCCGTGACAACGGCCAGGCAACCTATTTCGCTTCGGATATTGCCTATCACATGGAGAAATTCGAGCGCGGCTTCGACCGGATCATCGACGTCTGGGGTGCAGACCACCATGGTTATGTCCCGCGCGTGCGTGCCGCCCTGATGGCCATGGACAGCAAGCCCGATGATCTCGATGTGTTGCTCGTGCAGTTCGCGGTACTCTACCGTAGCGGCGAGAAAGTGCAGATGTCGACGCGCTCGGGCGAATTCGTCACGCTGCGCCAGCTGCGCAAGGAGGTCGGACGGGACGCCGCACGTTTCTTCTACGTCATGCGCAAGTCCGAACAGCATCTCGATTTCGACCTCGACCTGGCCAAGTCGCAATCTTCCGACAACCCGGTCTACTATGTGCAATACGCCCATGCACGCGTTCACCAGGTGCTCAAGCGTGCCGCGGAAAAAGGGATCGATGTGACGCTCAGCGGAGGCGATGCCAATCTTGAACGCCTGACTGAAGAGCA
>JASFPB010000035.1:0-11737 GCA_050116235.1 Chromatiales bacterium
GCCACTCGGCCAACTCTCCGATTCTGCTTGTATTCAAGGTCCTGGAATCTTCTCTACATCCGTGTAAACGGCTCACCCTGCTACGCAGGTGTGCGCGTTATTCGGGACTGCGTCCCTCCCCGGGAAACAGATAATTACTTGGGAATTACCGCTTTTCTGGAGGTGCGAAAGACTATCATGTCTCCTGAAAATTGAAAAGGCCGGAGGGTGATTCTCCGGCCTGAATTCAGATGATGTGTGTCGTTATTATTCTAAGTCTTCAGAAGCCTCACCTTCGCCACCATTCTGCTCGCGCTGGATACGCTCGTAGATTTCTTCGCGGTGAACCGCGACATCCTTGGGCGCATTGATTCCGATGCGCACCTGGTTGCCTTTGACACCCAGGACTGTGACGGTGATTTCATCACCGATCATCAGTGTTTCGCCAACACGTCTGGTCAAGATAAGCATACTGCTCTCCCTATCCGTTTTTCATTTATCCAAATAGATATTCAGCACTTCATCTCAGTACTGAACTATCGCCACCAACCATGTCCCGAGTGCATTGCCCGTGGATTCTTAATAATGAATTGTAACACAATTGAAATAAAAGCAAGCCGACCCAGGCATCAGTCCATGCGTTTTGACGCGCTTATCCCGCCCCCTCTGCAAGATTGAATGCCTCGTGCAGGGTTCTTACACCCAGTTCGAGGTATTTCTCGTCCACGACGACCGAGATCTTGATCTCCGATGTCGAAATCATCCGGATGTTGATGCCTTCACGGGCGAGTGCCTCGAACATCGTGCTCGCGATCCCCGCGTGGGAGCGCATGCCGACACCGACAATAGAGATCTTGACGATCTTGTCATCTCCGATCACTTCGCGCGCCTTGAGTTCCCTGGCCGTGTTTTCAAGAATTTCCATGGCCTTCTTGTAATCGTTGCGATGCACTGTGAAGGTGAAGTCGGTTGTATCATCCTGCGCAATATTCTGGATGATCATGTCGACCTCGATGTTTGCATTGGCAATCGGGCCCAGGATGCTGTAGGCAACGCCCGGCTGGTCCGGCACACCCTTGATCGACAGTTTGGCTTCGTCCCGATTGAATGCGATACCTGATATCTTGGCCTGTTCCACAGATTCATCCTCCAGAGTGATCAGGGTGCCTTCACCACCCTCTTCAAAACTTGACAGTACCCGCAGCGGGACATTGTATTTACCAGCGAACTCGACGGAGCGGATCTGCAAGACCTTGGAACCCAGGCTTGCCATCTCGAGCATCTCCTCGAAGGTAATGCGGTCGAGCTTGCGTGCTTTTGGCTCGATGCGCGGATCCGTGGTGTAGACACCATCGACATCGGTGAATATCTGGCATTCATCGGCCTTGAGTGCGGCTGCCATCGCCACGGCCGTGGTATCAGAGCCGCCACGGCCGAGGGTCGTGATATTTCCTTGCTCATCAACACCCTGGAAACCGGCAACGACAACAACGCGTCCCTCGTTGAGATCGGCGCGTACGCGCGCATCGTCGATGTCACTGATGCGCGCCTTGGAGTGTGCGGCATCGGTCAGGATGCGCACCTGGGCTCCCGTGTAGGAGCGTGCATCCACGCCGGCAGACTGCAGCGCCATGCTCAGCAGAGCAATCGTCACCTGCTCGCCGGTGGAGACGAGCACGTCCATCTCGCGCGGACTCGGGTTCTCGCTGATCTCGCTTGCGAGGCCGATGAGCTTGTTGGTTTCGCCTGACATCGCCGAGACCACGACGACCACCTGGTTACCGGCGTCATGATAGCGCTTGACCTTGGCAGCAACCGCCTTGATCCGCTCGATGGTGCCAACCGAGGTGCCACCGTACTTTTGAACAATCAGTGCCATTTTTGTCCGTCGTCTTCACAATGACGCCCGGGTCCGTCCCGGGCGTGGCAGTCAGAATTCTCGCCAGTCCCGGTCTGTCCCGGGCCGAAAGCGCGTAAGATACAATTTTTCGCTGCAGTGCAGCAAGCCGTTATGACCCCTGCCCCGCGATCCAGCTCTCGATAACCCCGAGCGCATCGGGCAACGCCGCGGGGTTGTTTCCGCCCGCCTGCGCCATGTCGGGACGCCCGCCTCCCCTGCCATCAACCTTCTCGGCAGCAAGTTTGACAAGGTCACCAGCCTTGAAACGGTCGGTCAGGTCTTTGGTGACGCCAGCTGCCAGGTTGACCTTGTCGTCGCTGCGCGTACCGAGAAGAATCACGGCACTGCCAAGCTTGCTCTTGAGCTGGTCCATGGTGTCACGCAACGTCTTCACATCAGCCCCCGGAAGCTCGGCCGCCAGGATCTTGACGCCGTTGATCTCGACAACTTGCGAAGCCAGGTCACTGCCTGCCGAGGCTGCCTGTTTTGCCTTGAGTTTCTCGAGCTCCTTTTCCAGTTCCCGCTGCCTGGCAAGAAGCTGTTCGAGCTTGACAGTGATGTCGTCCTTGCCTGCCTTGAGCAGACCGGCAACCGACTGCAGCTGCTGTTCTTCGGCCTCGACAAGCGCCAGTGCCTTTTCGCCTGTGACGGCCTCGATACGGCGCACGCCGGAGGCAATCCCTGTTTCCGAGAGAATCTTGAACAGGCCGATATCACCTGCTGCGCGAACATGGGTGCCACCACAAAGCTCAACTGAAAAATCGCCGAGCCGCAACACGCGGACATCGTCCGCATACTTTTCACCGAAGAGCGCCATGGCGCCCGAGGTCTTTGCCTTCTCGAGTGGCATGACTTCTGTTTCGGCCGGATTATTGGCGCGGATCTGGTTGTTGACGAGCTGCTCGATCAGGAGCAGCTGTTCCTTGCTGACCGGTTCAAAATGCGAGAAGTCGAAACGCAGGCGCTCGGCATCCACGAGCGAGCCCTTCTGCTGGACATGATCGCCCAGGACGTGGCGCAGGGCAGCATGCATGAGATGCGTCGCCGAGTGGTTCAGCACTGTAGCCTGGCGCAGCGCCTTGTTGACGCGCGCATCGACAGTGTCACCCACAGCGAGCTTGCCGCTCTCGAGGAGGCCGATATGGCCAAAGACGTCACCACCCTGTTTCTGTGTATCCCTGACAGCGAATACACCGCCACCACTGGAGACGAGCAAGCCCCGGTCACCGACCTGCCCGCCCGATTCGGCATAGAAAGGCGTCGTATCGAGAATCACGATGGCCTGCCGGCCAGGCTCGATGGTATCGACCGGTTCGCCATCAACATAGATTGCCTGAACGCTGCCCTCGTCCTCGAGATGGTCATAGCCTGTGAAGTGGGTCTCGCCCTCGAGCGTCATCCTGAAACTCTGGTCCGCGCCAAACTGGCTTGCGGCACGTGCGCGTTCACGCTGGCCTTCCATTGCGCGCTCAAAACCTTCGCTGTCGACCTGGAGTTCGCGCTCGCGTGCGATATCAGCGGTGAGATCGAAAGGAAAGCCGTAGGTGTCGTAGAGCCTGAAGACGACTTCGCCCGGAATGGTGTCGCCATCAAGAGCAGCGATCTCCTCGTCGAGGATCTTCATGCCCTGCTCGATCGTCTCTGCGAAACGTTCTTCCTCAACGCGCAGCACCTTCTCGACCTGTGCGCGGTTCTTGCGCAGCTCCGGGTAGGCATCGCCCATGACCTCGTCGAGGGCGGCAACGAGCCTGTACATGAAAGTTTGTTTCTGTCCCAGCTGATATCCATGACGGATCGCACGGCGGATGATGCGCCGCAGGACGTAGCCGCGCCCCTCGTTGGATGGCATGACACCATCGACGATAAGAAAGGCCGCGGAGCGGATGTGGTCGGCAATAACCCGCAGGGACTTGGATTCGAAATCCGTGGTAGCGGTCGCTTCGGCCGCCGCCTTGATGAGATGCTGAAAAAGATCGATCTCGTAATTGGAATGCACATCCTGCATGACTGCTGCCAGCCGCTCGAGACCCATGCCTGTATCAACCGAGGGTTTCGGCAAGGGTGTCATGGTGCCGTCAGCATCACGGTTGTACTGCATGAAAACGAGGTTCCAGATCTCGATATATCTGTCGCCATCCTCTTCTGGCGTGCCGGGCGGACCACCCCACACTGCCTCACCGTGGTCATAGAAAATCTCCGTACAAGGACCACATGGCCCTGTATCGCCCATGGACCAGAAGTTGTCACTCTCGTAGCGCTTGCCACCTGCCTTGTCACCGATGCGGGTGAAACGTGCCGGGTCGACGCCAATCTGATTGAGCCAGATTTCCGCTGCTTCATCGTCTTCCTGGTAGACGGTGACCCACAGCTTCTCCTTCGGCAGGCCGAGCGTATCGGTCAGGAACTCCCAGGCAAACTTGATGGCGTCTTCCTTGAAATAGTCGCCAAAGCTGAAGTTGCCGAGCATCTCGAAGAAAGTGTGATGCCGTGCCGTATAACCGACGTTCTCGAGATCGTTATGCTTGCCACCGGCACGGACGCAGCGCTGGGAGCTGACAGCGCGGTTGTAGGAGCGTTTCTCTCTCCCGGTGAAGACATCCTTGAACTGGACCATGCCTGCATTGGTGAAGAGGAGTGTCGGATCATTTCCCGGAACGAGCGGGCTCGATTCGACCACGCGGTGCCCGCGTTGCTCGAAGAAGTCGAGAAAAGCCTGTCTGATTTCGGCGCTGGTTTTCATCGAGTGGTGAAACTGCTGCGAAAAAGGGCAATATTATGCGGGATGGCGTTCAATGTCACGCTGCCAGAGCGTGGAAAATCGCTGATTTCGTACTACCGGCGGGAGTCTGACTGCGGGCAGTGAGAGAGAGGGTCTGTGAGGAGCTGCTGTGCGCGAAGAGCCGCCATGCGCTTCAGTCGAAGAGGTAGTCCCGGATCATGAATTCCGGGTAACCGCGATATTCGAGGAAGCGGGCGATTTTCGACTTCTGGCTGAAATCCCCGCCCTTGCTGTCGCCAAACTTGCGCCTCGCGGTCTGGATCATGAGATGGCGCCACTCATCCTCGCGATGATCGACCCATTCGCTGATCATGGTGTCGTTGATACCTCTCTCGCGCAACAGGGCGCGTATGCGCACCGGCCCGAATCCCTTGCGCCTGAGGACATTGATGTACTGCTCCGTGAAGCGCTCGTCGCTGAGAAGTCCCTGTTTTTCAAGGCTGCGCAGCACTTCCTCCACAACGCCGGGATCATAGTCACGGGCCAGTAACTTGCGGCGCATCTCAAGGCGCGAGTGCTCGCGGTCGGCAAGCAGCCGGATGCCTTGCTGTTCGGCATCCCGCTGCTCGTTCTCTCCCGCCGCGAAACTGTTCATCGTCAGTTGTCGAGCGCCTCTTCGAGGTTGTCACCGGCGGCATCCAGCTCTTCGGGGTCCGGGAAGACAGTGGCGCGGATACTGCCCTCGATCTCGGCAGCAACATCGGGATTCTCCTTGAGGAAGTTCCGTACATTCTCCTTGCCCTGGCCGATCTTGTCCCCCTTGTAGCTGTACCAGGAGCCGGACTTGTCAACGATGCCGTGCTGTACGCCGAGATCGATGATCTCGCCCTCGCGCGAGATACCCTCGCCGTACATGATCTCGAAGTTGGCCTGCTTGAAGGGCGGTGCAACCTTGTTCTTGACTACCTTGACGCGGGTCTCGTTGCCCACGACCTCGTCACCGCGCTTGATGGCGCCGGTGCGGCGAATATCCATGCGCACGGAAGAGTAGAACTTGAGCGCGTTGCCGCCGGTGGTCGTTTCCGGGCTACCGAACATGACGCCGATCTTCATGCGGATCTGGTTGATGAAGATGACGATACAGTTGGAGCGCTTGATGTTGGCCGTGAGCTTGCGCAGCGCCTGCGACATCAGGCGGGCCTGCAGGCCGACATGGGAGTCGCCCATCTCCCCCTCGATCTCGGCACGCGGGGTCAATGCTGCGACCGAGTCCACGACAACGACATCGACAGCACCCGAACGCACGAGCATGTCGGTGATCTCGAGCGCCTGCTCGCCTGTGTCGGGCTGTGAAACGAGGAGTTCATCCATGTTGACGCCGAGCTTCTCGGCATACTGCGGGTCGAGTGCGTGTTCAGCATCGACGAATGCCGTCGTGCCTCCCTTCTTCTGGGCTTCGGCAACGATATGCAGTGTCAGCGTCGTCTTGCCCGAGGACTCCGGGCCGTAGATCTCGACGACGCGCCCTTTCGGCACACCACCGATGCCGAGCGCAATGTCCAGCCCGAGGGAACCGGTCGAAATGGCCTCGATATTACGCACGGCACTGCTGTCGCCCATGCGCATGACTGAACCCTTTCCGAACTGTTTCTCGATCTGGGAGAGTGCGGCGCCGAGCGCCTTCTTGCGATTGTCGTCCATCTGTTTTTCCCCTCTGTGCGGAATCGGTTGTTCTCTACTTGTTCTCTATTATGGCACAGCACCAGGCTCAAGTCATGAGTCCGGTAAAAAAATTCTGCTGCCCGGCAGTCTAGTGATGCTGCTGCGCCCGGACGAGCGGAATCATGGTTTCGTTTTCGGCAGCCACACGCTCCATGATGGCGCCGATGACCTCCGTCATCTCCTGCTTGAAAGCGGCATGTCCCTCCTCGTCCGCATCAACATGACACCACTGCTTGATGTGCGAGCCGAAACGCTTTTTCAGCGCCCTGGCGCTGTCGTGAAATGCGGTGACGCGCTCGACGACCGAGGGTTCCGGGCTGTCGAGCAAATCAGTATAGAGACTCTTGTCCTCGAACATCAGATGCATCCAGACCTTGTCATAGAAGCGGGAAACCAGGTCGCAGACGTAGGGGTTGCCGCGCAATTCAGGCTCCATAACGAGTACGAGAAGTACCTGGCAGAGGTTGGCGATGTCCCTGTTCTGTTGCTCAAGTTCTTCGAGAGTATACATGCAGTCTTTCCGGATCAGTCACGACGATAGTGGATGATAACGCCCGCCGTCAGATTACGACAGTGGCTGATTTGACCCCGCATCCCTAGCAGTCTCGACGGCCAGTTTCCAGCGCGCAATACTCTGGTAGCGTGGTGTGCCGATGCCATCGCGAGACCAGACCAGGCAGAATTCGTCCACGTGCCAGTCGATTGGCTCGATTCGCAAGCTCTCTACCGGCATGGAACGCCGGGAGAGTGTGACATGCGGGCGGTATGGGCGCGTCTCGGGCGTGAAATCACATGACCGCGCACCCTCGTTCAATGCAGTGACCAGTGTGGAGAGCGATTCAGGTACCTGGCTGGCACCTGCCAGTAGCACTTTCGGACGACGCCAGTAGTCGATGGTATCGATGCGGATGGCGAATGGCGGCAGGCGAATCTCCGAAGCCATGGTCTCGAGGCATGCCATTCGGTCACTCATCCCGATAAAGAGCAGTGTCATGTGAAGGTCGAATGGATGATGCCTGCTGCCCCTGCGAACCCACGCATCCTGTAGTGCCACAAGCCGTTTTCGGACAGGAGCCGGCGGAAAAATGCCGAAGAAGAGGCGCCTACTCCTGGACAAGCTCGATCAATCCTTCGAGTGCAGTCTCCACGGCCCGAAAACGGACTGTGTTCCTGTCGCCGGTGAAATGAAAACAGCGGGCGTTTGCATCCCTGCCCTGCTGCTGCCAGGCAATCCAGACCGTGCCGAGAGGCTTGAGACGAGTCCCGCCGCCGGGCCCTGCGATGCCGCTGATGGCAACCGCGAGATCGCCGTTTCCGCGCTCGAGAGCTCCTACGGTCATCTGGCAGACGACCGCTTCGCTGACCGCACCATGTTCCGACAGTGTCTCTGCGGAAACTCCGAGCATCGTCTGCTTGGCCCTGTTGCTATAGGTGACAAATCCCTGTTCGAACCAGCGGCTGGAACCAGGCAGATCCGTGCAGATCTTCGCGACCCAGCCACCCGTACAAGACTCGGCAGTCATCAGCATGTGCCCCTGCGAAATGCAGTGCTCTGACAGTCTGTCGGCAAGTTGCCTGAGGCGCTCTTCATCCATGGCACTGTTTTACCCGCCGGGGGAACGCAGCACAAGCGGTAGTGTTCGTTGCGGGTGCTTGATGGCAGGCAAGCTCAAAGGACGAGTGTCTCCCCCTCCGTAGCGAGTGAAACCCTGCAGCGGCAACCCTGTTCGGCAGCCCGTTGCCGGTTCTCAGCGAGGATTGCATCGAGCTGGTCGTCGGTACGCGAGGGATCGTGGTGGAAGAGTACGAGATGTCCCGCATGAGAGTCGCAGCCAAGCTGCAGGGCCTGGTCTATGGAGGTATGCCCCCAGCCATGTGCCTGTTCCAGTTCACCGGATGTGTACATGGCGTCGTGGATGAGAACGTCGACTTCATCGAGAAAGGCTTTCCATTGATCGTAGGTGGTTGCCGGCTTGCCGGGGGGAAAGAGCTCGTTGTCGGTCACGAAGGCGAGGCTTCCGGATGCCGTGTCGATGCGGTATCCGGCCCCACCTCCCGGATGATTGGTCGGGCAGGCGCGGATCACTGCATCACCGATCCGGATTTCACCCTGTGCGTCCAGTTCGAGTACAGAGATGTCTGCATGCAGGTTTTCACTGGAAACGGGGAAATGCGGATCGATCATCTGGTCAAGCACCGCCATCGCTTCACTCTTTTTGAGATAGGCCGAGAGCAGCCTGATCTTTCTGCCCTCCTGGTAAAGCGGGCGAAAAAACGGCAGGCCCTGGATGTGGTCCCAGTGGTGGTGACTGAAGAGCAGCGTGAGCGGCTCTTCGCTGTCTGCGAGCCTGTCGCCGAGCTTGCGAATACCTGTGCCGGCATCGATGACGAGCTGACTGCCATCATCGAGCTCGACATGCAGGCAGGAGGTATTACCGCCATACCTGACGGTCTCGATACCCGGCGTGGCAATGGATCCGCGAACTCCGTAAAAAGTGGCCTTCACGCCTTAACTCCTGGCTGGTAATGAATCACCTGTCATCCTGCTGGAACAGGTCAGGAGTACACCCTTTCGTGAGAAAAGGTGACTATGCGGTACAAGCTTACTCCCGATCAGAGGTCGTAGCCACGCTCCTCGTGCATATGAATATCCAGCCCCTGAATCTCCTGCTCTTCCGTGACACGCAGACCCGAGGTAAGAATGGATGTTACCTTCAAGATCACCCAGGTCATGACAGCCGTGAAGAGAATCGTCGCGACGATACCGGTCAGCTGTACGCTGACTTGTCCACCCATGGTCTCGATCCCATCTGCGAAACCGAAACCACTGAACACGCCAAGGCTCGTGGCCGAGAAAACGCCGGCGAGAAAAGTACCGAGTATGCCGCCGACGCCGTGAACCGGGAATACATCGAGCGAATCATCGATCTTGAGCTTCTGTTTCAGCGTGATGGTTGCAAAGTAGCAGATACTGCCGGCAAGAAAACCGATGATGAGCGCACCGGCCGGACCGACGAAACCGGAAGCCGGCGTGATGGTGCCGAGCCCGGCAACCATACCCGTGACGACGCCAAGCACGCTCGGCTTGCCGTGCTTGATCCACTCCATAAGCATCCAGGTCATAGCGCCGGTCGCTGCCGAAATGTGCGTCACCAGCATCGCCATGGCAGCGTCGCCGTTCGAGGCGAGCGCGCTACCGCCGTTGAAACCGAACCAGCCAACCCAGAGCATGCCGGCGCCCGTGACCGTCATCGTCATGTTATGCGGGGGCATGGCCGTGGTGCCGAAGCCCCTGCGTGGCCCCAGCACGAGGGCCGCGACAAGCGCGGCGACACCGGCTGTAATATGAACCACGGTTCCCCCGGCGAAATCATAAAGTCCCATCTCGCCGAGCCAGCCGCCACCCCAGACCCAGTGCGTGACAGGTACGTAGACGGCAAGCAACCAGAGTGCGCTGAAGATCACCATGGACGAGAACTTCATGCGTTCGGCAAAGCCGCCGATGATCAGGGCCGGGGTGATGATCGCAAAGGTCATCTGGAACAGCATGAAAAGTGCCTCGGGTATATCACCGGAGAGTGTCTCCTTGCCGACGCCGGACATAAAGACCCTGCTGAAATCACCGATCCAGGCATTGCCCTCGCCGAAGGCAAGACTGTACCCCACGACAAGCCAGAGGATGGTGACAATGCCACCGATGGCGAAACACTGCATGAGCACGGACAGGACATTCTTGGTGCGCACGAGACCGCCATAGAAGAGTGCCAGTCCCGGTAGCGTCATAAACAGAACAAGCGCGGTGGACGTCAGGATCCAGGCCGTATTGGAGCCACTCAAACCATCCTCGGCAAATGCTGCACCGGGCAGCAGCAGGGTGAAGAGCAGCAGGCTCTTGATTGATGAATACATTGGATCTCCCCGAAGCGTGTCTCTTTATTTGATCTTCACAACGGATCAGGATTCTATAGCAGTTGGAATGGCGGCGCACCCCGGGCAGCCGCAGCGGGGCAAGCCCCGGGAGGGAGGGAGGCAAAAAAAACCAGCGTGCCGTTCGGAACGCTGGTCAACTGAGTCAAAGGGGAGTCACTTTACCAAAGGGCCGAATTAATCGTTCAGTCCTTCAGTATTTATTAGGACCAGAGGGTTGGGAAAAAGTTCTGCGGATAGAGATTTTTTTCAAAAAAACCTCAGGTAATCAATGAAGTACGAACTTTGCAATGCATAAAGGCTTTTAACTCATGCTGTTACGCTGTTTTATGAATGCAGGATCACAACTTTAGCGCGCTATCTCATCTTCCAGAGCAGACCCGATGACGACCGGATTGCCTTCCCGGGGCGTGCTGCAGCAGGTTTGTGATGCTGCCTGAACAAGTCGCTGGCCAGCATCAGCCACAACTGCTCTCGACTCAGGCCGTATCGGGAAAGAACTTGCGCCAGATCCAGCTGCGCGGTTTGACCTGTCCATGGAGGACATATTCCAGCGCAACCGGATGCTGCAGCGTCCAGTTCATTCTCGACCTGACCGAGTAGCGTCCGCACCAGAGGATCTTGTCGCCCGCCGACAGCTTGATATCCCTGGCGGGCAGAAGTGTGTGAGTCGTCTCCTCGTCATCCTCATGGATCAAAAGAAGCGGAATCGCAGGAAGATAGCGGTCCCTGTCACGATGGTTACGCATGAGGTCACCCACTGTGACCGGGTGGTCGCTCGATTCCAGCGCATCGAAGACGGCGCCTGCCTGTTCCATGTCGATCGTCAGCTCCCAGATATCCGGGACTTCCTGGCTCGAGATAGCAATGATGCGGCTGACGAGTTCGCAAGCCCAGTCATCCCCCTCGCCCTTGGCGAGGTCGATGAAATCGGGCAGCATCGGTGTCGCAAGCAACATACGGATACGGCTCGCGATGATCTGGTTTGGCTGCATGACCATGTTGGCATGCACGGCATCGACAATTGCCTTGTTACGGCGCTGGTTCTGGCGCAGGATCACGAAGAGATCAGGATTGATCTCCTTGGCGGTCATGACGATAGAGAGGTTGTCGACATCAAGATCAGTGCCTGCGACGATACCGACGGCTTCATCGACCCCGGCCTCCATGAGCGTGTCGGCCTCGGTCCCCTTGCCAACGACACAACCCGCCTGTGGCGTTCCGGTCAGGTCAGGTGTTGCCTCGATGACGACAACATCCAGCCCCTCCCCGGTAAGCTTGTCATAGACGGCCTTGCCAAAGCGGCCGTATCCACAGAGGATCCACTTGCCATGCTGCGGCGGGTAAACCGGTTCTGTCAGGGCTCCGTGGGATACGCCGCTGAGCCATTCACGCAAGAGATGGAGACCGGGCGACTGCAGGGCGACAGACAAATGCATCGCGAAGGTATCGAAAGGATCCACGATGTAGTCGGTACCGAAGGACTCCAT
>JASFPB010000036.1:0-11616 GCA_050116235.1 Chromatiales bacterium
CATTCCCACTCGCTCTCCGCGGCCGAGACGGAGCCGGCCGATAGCCCCAGGCTCAATGCAGCGATGGCGGACAGGGCCCCGGATCTCTTTCTGGCGATGTTCATTGTTTGTTTCCTCGTGGTTGTTCATCTATAAGTTTAGTTCCGGAGCACATCACATGCCAGCAACATCTTTCCGGGCTTCTGCTTTGCCGGCCCTTCACTGCTCCGGCATGCGTCTGATTATTCAAACTGAATTCGTGAAGAGCAGGATATATAATTTCCGGCATACGAGGCGACATGCTATCTGTCATATCACGCCACACTGTCAGCAAGAGCGATGAATCATTCGACTCCCAACAGGCCTGATGCCAGGACCACTGCTCCGACGGCAGAGAATCCTGACTTACGCAGCCGCATCCCCTTCACGAGAGCCTTTTCGCTCTATCCCTTCATCAGTCTGCTGGAGGAGATCGGCGCGCCAACCGAACGGCTGTTGAGTCAATCTCGCGTTAGAACCGATGCACTCGAGAACCCGGAAGGACTGGTTCCCCTGCACTTTGCCCACCAGTTCGTCGAATTGGCCTCGCGCAGGGAAGGCATCGAAAAAATGGGCATGCTCGCCGCAGAAAAGATCACATCCTTCGAAATGGGACACTTCGGACAGAAGTTGCAGCGTGCCCTGACAGTCCATGAATATCTCCAGACCGGCATACGGCTGATCGGCTCGATCACCTCGGGAGGCAGGTTCTGGCTCGAGTACGAGGGCAACCAGGTCCGTTTCAATCAGTTTTCGCCGGGGAAGAAGGGCGCCGGCCACTCCCAGGGAGATATCTTCACACTGATGGTCACGATCCATACATTGCGACGCATCACTGACGGGCAGTGGTCCCCGGATGAGATCTCGTTACTGCATGGAAACGAGAAGCTCATGGGAGACCCCGGTGCATCGACAGATGCAAGGATCATCACGGGCTCACCCTTTACCTCTTTCACTCTCCCCGCCTCCCTGCTTCAGCAACCGCTACGCAGGCCATCCCCTGCAGAATCGGTCGGCCCGGAGAACGCCGCGACGCAACATGAACGCATGCCGGGTGATTTTATCGACTCACTTGAATCACTCATCACGATGCTGTTGGGCGGCGGATATCCGGACATCCATCTCGCCGCAGAGGCTGCCGGCATCAGCAAGCGGACCTTGCAACGGCGTCTCTCGGAATTCGGCATCAGTTATCGTGCGATCGTCGAACGCAGCAGGTTTCGACGTGCCACGGAGCTTCTCGCCAATAGCGCACTGCCGATAGCAGAGATCAGCACCTCAGTGGGCTACAGCGACCCGTCGAATTTCACCCGCGCATTCCGCCGCCAGACAGGGATATCACCACAGCAATACAGGCAAAGGCAGCCTGGCGAATACCCTCTGTGAAGAAGCCGGGAGCGATTTAACGCGCGCAGATCCGCGAGCAATACGGACATCAGAAGCGGTAGCTTGCATAAACCTGGATACCTGAGTACTCGTATTCAAGAATGCTTGCTTCCGTGACGTATCTCACCTCTCACTGCATTCAGCCAACGCAAGGGCGAGTGCAGCCCTTCCCGGAAGGCAAGCAGTGGCATGACACCCGGCCAGGCGGGGAATCATAGTCTGTTGACGTTCCAGAGTTTCTGCATCTCCAGGAAAGTGAAGGAGGCCGACCAGGTGATGAAGCCGAGGCCCATCAGCGCTTCCATCGCCGTCAGTATCTTGAGTGGACCCAGCGGGATGATGTCGCCGAAACCGAGCGTGGTATAGGTAATCGCCGAATAGTAAAAGTAGTAGTAGAAATGTTCCGACGGCATATCCGACAGGTAACCGAGATCGTACATCACCAGAAGCTTGTAGCCGGCAGCAAAAACGAGAATCTCGAAGGTGTGCAGGAGATTCAGTCCCAGCACCAGGTAGAGAATGCGTTGCCGTGGTCCATGGCTTGGCCTGGCGAGCAGCAGCGTGATGCCCTTCAGGACCTCGTAGTGAATCAGCACGGTGAGAAGGATCAGGAGCATCGAAATCAGGATCACGATAAGAAAATCGGAATGCTGGTAATGTTCGAGGATGTGCGACACGGCCATGGCGCCAGAAGCCCTTGCTCTGTAAAGGCTGGATCATAACCCATGTCATTCAGGGATGCGCGAACAGGCCATGTCTCCCCGGGCTGCGCGGAACCTCCGTTCCAGATCACCGGGGGAATTGAAAAACCACTCCGGAAACGCCATTTATAGCGTGAAGAGTTAACGAGTTTTCGAGTCAGTATCGAGCATGGATTTCAAAGATTACTATGCGATCATGGGGGTCGAGCGTGACGCCTCCAGTGATGACATCAAGCGCGCCTATCGCAAGCTGGCACGCAAGTACCATCCGGATGTGAGCAAGGAGCCGGATGCTGAAGTTCGCTTCAAGGAACTGGGAGAAGCCTACGAAGTGTTAAAGGATCCGCAAAAACGCGCCGCCTATGACCAGCTCGGCGCGGACTGGAAAGCCGGCCAGGAGTTCCATCCGCCACCGGGCTGGGATGCCGGCTTCGAGTTCAGCGGCACCGGTTTTGGTGGCGGTTCCGGATTCAGCGACTTCTTCGAATCCCTGTTCGGCGATTTCTCCCGGGGACCTCACGGCGGTGCACGTGCCGGATTTCAGGCGCGCGGCGAGGATCATCACGCCAGGGTACTCATCGATCTCGAGGATGCTTTCAACGGCGCATCGCGCTCAATTTCACTGCGCGCCCCCGAGGCTGCGCCCAATGGCCAGGTCGTCATGAAAGAGCGGACGCTCAATGTCCGGATCCCGAAGGGGGTCAGGGAGGGACAGCGCATCCGCCTTGCCGGCCAGGGAGCGTCGGGCATGGGTGGCGGCCAACGGGGTGATCTCTTCCTCGAGATCAGTTTCAGGTCGCATCCGCTCTACCGCGCCGATGGTCGTGACATCTTTCTCGATCTTCCGATCACCCCCTGGGAGGCGGCGCTCGGCGCGACGCTGAAAGTGCCAACACCGGTTGGCAAGGTCGATCTCAAGATACCGGCTGGCACCGGCAGTGGCCGCAAGCTGCGTCTGAAAGGTCGCGGGATTCCGGGAAAAACGCCCGGCGATCTTTTCGTTATCCCGCAGGTCACGGTGCCACCTGCAGACAGCGACGCTGCACGGGAGTTTTACCGGAAGATGGAACGTGAACTCCCCTATAACCCGCGCAAGCAACTCGGTGTCTGAGTTGATTTGCATGCTATCCGCCACTACATGACGAGAGACGAATTCCTGTCGAGGAGAGACACGTGACTGATTCAGCACACATCGTTTGCCCTGGCTGCATGGCAGTCAACCGCATCCCGCTGGCACGCCTGGGTGACAGGCCAAAATGCGGCAAGTGCCATGAAGCCCTGTTCATGGCACACCCGGTCGAACTGACCGCTGCGTCATTTGAAAAAACCGTTGCAAGGAATGACATACCTGTACTCGTCGACTTCTGGGCTCCCTGGTGCGGACCCTGCAAGATGATGGCACCCGCCTTCGAGGCAGCGGCACAGCAGCTCGAACCCCGTGTGCGACTCGCCAAGGTCAATACCGAGAACGAACAGGCGATCGCCGCGCGATTTGGAATCCAGAGCATCCCGACACTTGCTCTCTTCCGGAACGGGCGCGAGATCGCACGCCAGCCGGGCGCCATGGGCGCGGGTGATATCGTGCGCTGGACAGAGTCCAGTCTCCGGGCCTGATCGGGCAGCGACTGAACAAAGCCGTGAAGCCGTTGTCAGATCAGGCTAGTATCACGGCCCTGGTTTTCGGTTTTCTTCCGTATCACATTCCGTGCTCTGTCTGGCACAGACCACACCCGCTCCTGTGAAGGGCCAGGCACTCATGGAGAAGTAACGCCACGGCTCGTGTCTCATCTGCCAGGCACCGATCGAATCAACATGAAAGAGGAGAGAAAAAGCGTGAGTCCCGACATCGCGACCCCCTCGGAACAAACTGTGAAGAGTTCGGCCCAGTCTGCCTTCCGGCAGGTACACAACAGCCTTGCCCGGAAAATCATCGGCCAGGCAAACCTGATCGACAGACTACTCATCGCACTGCTGGCTGACGGGCATCTGCTTGTCGAAGGCGCCCCGGGACTTGCAAAGACAACAGCCATCAAGGAGCTGTCGACGCTCATCGAGGGCGATTTCCACCGGCTGCAATTCACGCCGGACCTGTTACCGGGCGACCTCACCGGAACCGATATCTACCGGCCGGAAACTGGCGAATTTCATTTCCAGAAAGGGCCGCTCTTTCACAACCTGGTGCTCGCGGACGAGATCAACCGCGCACCGGCCAAGGTCCAGTCCGCACTGCTCGAGGCCATGGGCGAACGCCAGATCACGGTCGGTCGTACGACTTACCCGCTTCCGCGCCCGTTCCTCGTGATGGCAACCCAGAACCCGATCGAACAGGAAGGCACCTACCCGCTGCCGGAGGCGCAACTCGACCGCTTCCTTATGCATGTCAGCATCGGCTACCCGGATGCCAGCGCTGAACGGGAGATTCTTCACCTGGCTCGCCGCCAGGCAGAAGCGCTCTTCGAACCCTCTGCCACTCCCCCGACTCCGATCAGCACGGAGATGATTTTCACTGCCCAGCGGGAGATTCTCGAGCTGCACATGGCCCCGCAAGTCGAGGAGTACCTGGTCCAGCTGGTGCTGGCGACGCGTGACCCGGAGCCCTACAAGAGCGGCTTGCAGCGTCTCGTGAGCTACGGCGCAAGTCCGCGCGCGACCATCGCGCTCGATCGCTGTGCCCGTGCCCATGCCTGGCTGCAGGGACGTGACTACGTCTCCCCGGAGGATGTCCAGGCCATCGCGCACGATGTTCTGAGGCACCGGGTACTCGTCTCCTTCGAGGCCGAAGCCGAGGGCATCATGCCGGATGATCTGATTCGCGAACTGCTGGCACTGATCCCGGTAGCCTGACATGCTGAAGCTGTTCGAACGCCGGAGACAGGGCAAGGCCGGAGTCCCGGGATCGACGGCCGGCGAATCACTGCTGAACCCGGCCACCCGGGTGACACTGCCGGATCTCCTCGAGCTGCAACGTCATGCCCGGCTGCTCGACATCTCGCACCGACTGCCGGCACGTGCACAACTTGCCGGCAATCACCACTCGCGTTTTCGCGGCCGTGGCATGGACTACCTCGAATCACGTGGCTACCAGCCCGGTGATGATATCCGCAACATGGACTGGCGCGTCACGGCACGGGCCGGAAGACCCCATACCAAGCTGTTTCAGGAAGAACGTGAGCGTCCTGTCGTCCTGCTGATCGACCTTGGCCCAAGCATGTTCTTTGCGACGCAAGGCGCCCTGAAGTCGGTCATCGCCGCCAGGTCTGCCACGCTGTTTGCCTGGGCAGCAGCAGCGAACGGAGACCGCACGGGCGCCCTGCTCTTCAATGGCGGTCACGAGGAACTGAGACCGCGCAGCGGCCATCGGGGCGTCCTGCAGCTGATCCATGAACTTATCCGCCTGGCCGATCCGCTTCACGGACTGGCGTCAACTCCGCACACGACCGGTCTCAATGACGCACTCGTGAGGTTGCGCCGCATTGCGCGGCCGGGCAGCCTGGTCATCATGGTCAGTGATTTTTACGGGATCGATGACGAAACCGGTGATCACCTGGCAAAACTGCGCGCTCACAATGATCTGCTCGCGATTCGGGTCACAGATCCCGTCGAGATCGACCCTCCCCCGCCGGGTCGCTACGAGATCACCAACGGCAAACAGAGTGCCATTCTCGACATCGAAGCTGCGAGGCGGCGCAGCGCATATCACGATTTCTTCAGCCGGCAGCATCAACTGGTTCACGACACCCTGCAGGGCAACGCGATACCGCTGTTGCAGCTCTCGACAACCGACGAGCCGGTCAGGGCGTTGCAGCAGTGGTTTGGCAAGGGGCGACGAAAGGCTGCTGCCGGAGTGAAAGCAAGGTGAACGACCCCGTTGCCGAGTCGCTCCAGCTGCGCGACATTCACCTCCCGCCACCACCGGATTTCTGGCCGCCGGCCCCCGGCTGGTGGCTGGTGGCAGTCATTCTTGTTGCACTGCTCGCATGGGCACTTCTCATCGCCTGGAGAAGAGCCCGGTTACGGCAGGCACAACGGCGCCTGCTCTCACTCCTTGACGAGCTTGAAGGGACACCCGGACACGAGCCCCGGAAACTGGCTCAGCTCTCTATGCTGCTGCGCCGTATTGCGCTGATGCACTACCCGAGACCAGAGGTCGCCGGATTGACGGGTGACTCCTGGTTGCATTTTCTCGACAGCTCGGGAGGCGATGGCGGCTTCACCAACGGTCCGGGGCGCGTGCTCGCCGAGGGGCCCTACATGCCCGAACTGCCTGGCGAATACGATCCCGGCAGTCTCACTGCGCTGGTACGCGACTGGATCAGGAAGAATGCCGGGAGACGCAATGGAGCCTGAATTCGCCTGGCCATGGCTGTTCGCGCTGCTCCCTCTGCCGCTACTGGCACTGCTGCTGCCGCGCGCGCAGGTATCCCGACCTGCCGCACTCCGTTTCCCTTTCTTCGAGGCGTTCTCCGCAAGCACGGCAGGCAGGGGGCGTCGTGGCAAGGCGTGGCGCTTGCCTCTGGCGCTGCTTGCCTGGCTGCTGCTGATCATCGCTGCAGCCCGTCCCCAGCTCATCGGAGAGACCGTTCACCTGCCG
Organism: Chromatiales bacterium; assembly: GCA_050116235.1. GTDB lineage: Bacteria > Pseudomonadota > Gammaproteobacteria > Chromatiales > Chromatiaceae > Sva-25. The sequence continues at coordinate 6,697 of JASFPB010000036.1, forward strand.
GTTGCCGGACGCAGCCTCATGCTCGCCGTCGATATCTCCGGTTCGATGCAGACGGATGACATGCGCATCGGCGGACAGCGCATGACGCGGCTCTCGGCGGTCAAGCAGGTCGCGGGAGATTTCATCGAAGAGCGCGAGGGCGACCGTGTCGGCCTGATCCTCTTCGGTGACCAGGCATATCTGCAGGCGCCGCTGACGTTCGACCGTCGCACGGTCAACACCCTCCTCGACGAAGCGGTCATCGGTCTTGCCGGTCGCAGCACAGCCATCGGTGACGCCATCGGTCTTGCCGTCAAGCGACTGCAGGACCAGCCGGAGGAGAACCGCATCCTGATCCTCATGACAGACGGGGCCAACACGGCCGGCGCTGTCTCGCCCCGGAAAGCCGCCGACCTGGCAGCAACGGCGAATGTCCGCATCTACACCATCGGCATCGGCGCCAGCGAGAGGATCGTGCGTGGCCTGTTCGGCAATCGCCGCCTGCCGAACAGGGAGCTCGACGAAACAACACTCAGGGCGATTGCAGACAAGACCGGCGGACGCTATTTCCGTGCGCGTGACACCGGCAGTCTTGCCGATATCTATACTCTGCTCGACGAGATCGAGCCTGTCTCGGAAGATACCCAGAGTTACCGGCCCGTTGAGGAACTCTATGCCTGGCCCCTTGCAGCCAGTCTCTTCCTGACTCTCCTCGTTGTGCTGATTCCGCAGCTCGCAGGACAGCTGCGCACAGGCCGGATGCAAAATGCCTGATCACAGCGCTATGCAGTTTCACTTTCTCGAGCCCGCCTGGTTGCTGGCGCTGCTGCCGCTCGCCCTGTTGCTCTGGCTTGCAGCCAGGAGGCATGCCGGGGACACCCCCTGGCGAAAGATCATTGACGCCCGCCTGCAGCCCCTGCTGATGAACGGCGGCAATGCCGATCGGCCCCGATTGCCATTCTGGCTGCTTGGCGCCGGCTGGCTGATCGCGGTACTGGCACTTGCCAATCCCGTATGGGAGCGCCAGCCACAACCGCTCATGCAGACGAACGCTGCCAGGGTCATTGTTCTGGATCTCTCCCGTTCGATGCTTGCACAGGACCTGAAGCCGACCCGTATCGAGCGTGCCCGCTTCAAGGTCGAGGATATTCTTGCAGGAGACGAGGAAGGACTCACAGGGCTTGTTGTTTTTGCCGGGGACGCTTTTACCGTTACACCCCTGACGCGGGATACAGAAACTATCAGGGCGCAACTCAGGGCCCTGGAGCCCGCCATCATGCCGTCCCAGGGAAGCCGTGCAGACCTCGGACTCCTGCAGGCACTGGACCTCCTGCAACAAGCCGGCGTGGCGCAGGGGCAGATCATACTGATCGTCGATGGCGTTGAGGGTGATCTCGCCACGGAAGCCGCTGAGGAAATCGCGCTGGCCGGACACAGCGTCTCGGTTCTCGGCGTTGGCACAGCAGAAGGCGCACCTCTCTATGATGCGCGTGGCAACATACTCGGCGATCGCAGCGGGAAACCGCTCATCGTCGGCCTCGACACTGACTCCCTGCGCCGGGTCGCGCTGGCGGGAGCCGGGCTCTACCGCCAGATGACAACGGCCAACAGTGATATCGATGCCCTGCTCGCGTCGGGTAACAGCCGGGGCGAATCGGAAAACGTCGACGACATGCGTAGTGAGAAATGGAAAGAACGCGGACCCTACCTGACGCTCCTGCTGCTCCCGCTTGCAGCCCTCGCCTTCCGCCGCGGCTGGCTGTTCAGCATTGCACTTGCCGTGCTGTTTGTTTCCCCGTCGCATGAGGTCATGGCATTCGAATGGCGCGACCTCTGGCAACGCGCCGATCAGCAGGCTGCAGAGGCCATGCAGCAGCAGGAGTATGACAGGGTTCCCGATCTCTCGAATGACCCTTCCCTGCTGGGAAGCGCTGCCTACAAGCGCGGCGACTTCGGGCAGGCGCTCGAGCAGTTTGACAGGCTCGACGGCGCAAACGCAGCCTACAACCGTGGCAATGCACTGGCGCGACTGGGACACTACCGGGAAGCAATCCGGGCCTATGACGAGGCACTCGAGCAGCAACCCGGCATGGAAGATGCGATTTTCAACAAGGCTGCGATTGAAGAACTCCTGAAACAAAGCAAGCAGGAAGAACAGGAGCAGACCGACGAACAGCAACAGCCACAGGAAGAGGGAAACCGCGCGCAGCAGTCAGAGCAAAAGCAAGAACAGCAGCAAGCATCTTCCGAACAGCAGGAGCAGGAGAATCAACAGGCTGACAGCGGAGAGGGATCCCCGGAGCAGGACTCGCAGAGTCAGCAATCCGCACAGCAACAGGGAGAGGAAGGCCAGACGCAACAGGAAGGGGCCGAAGAGGATACGCAATCCGCACAGCAGGCCGACCAGTCATCAGGCGCTGGCGAGAATCCTGATGAAAACCAGTTCGCGAAAGCCAACGAGGCGCTGGATGAAAACCGCAACGATGATGGCCGCAACGAGGAGCAGTTCGAGGGAGAATCATCCGGCGAACAACCGCGACAACCCGAGACTGCCGGGGAAGACGGGATGCAACCCGGTAACAGCGAGCAGCAACGGGCCAGTGCGGAGGAACTCAGCAGCGAGGAAGAGATGGCTGCGCAGCAGTGGCTGCGGCGTATTCCGGATGACCCGGGTGGCCTGCTGAGGCGCAAGTTCCTGTACCAGTACAGAGAGCGCGGCCGGAGCGGATCGACCGGCGGACAAGGTTACTGACAATGAACAACAACAGAGACGCATGAGAACGACAGCAAATACCACAAGTACCATCCTCATCCTGTTATTGACGCTTCTGATACCGGCCGTTGTCCACGCGGAAGTCAAGGCAACGCTCGACCGCTACCAGGCCTACGAGGGCGACCAGCTGACGCTCACGATAGAAACCAATAATCCGAATGCCCCGCAGCCGGACCTCACACCACTCTCGAGTGATTTCAGAATCCTCGGGACACGTACCGGCACCTCTGTCAGGATCGTCAACGGCGTGCGGAGCGACAAGAAAACCTGGCGTATCGGGCTCGAACCACGCAAGCTCGGAAGACTACAGGTGCCATCACTCAGTGTCGGGCAGGAACAGACACGTCCGCTTGAATTGACGGTCAGGGAAATACCCGCCGAGATCAGGGAACAACAGGCCCGGCAACTCTTCATCGAAACCGAGATAGAGCCCCGCGACAAGTACTATGTGCAGCAACAAATCCCCTTCAAGGTCAGGCTGCTGCATGATGGCAGCCTGGTCGGTGGTGAACTCGCAGAACCGAAAATCGGTAATGCCCTGGTCGAGCGTCTTGGCGACGAGGTGCGCTACACGACAACGCGGTTCGGCAGGCCATACCAGGTCATCGAAAGACGCTACGTGATACTGCCGGAACGTAGCGGCGAACTGCAGATACCCGCTGTGCGCTTCGAGGGCAAGGTGAACGCACCCGCCGCCTTGCCGGACATGATGCAACAAGGGAATTCACTGCTGAATGACTTCTTCGGAACCAGCCCGTTCCGCGCACAGGGACGCCAGTTACGTATCGAAAGCGAGCCAGCCATGCTCGAGATCCTCCCCCGTCCTGGCGGAGTTGCAGGAAACTGGCTACCGGCAGAAGAGATCAGACTGTTTGACAGCTGGACTGAAAACCCGCCGCAACTGCGCGCAGGTGAACCCGTGACGCGCACCATCACCGTCGAGGCACGGGGATTGACCGGCTCACAGATCCCCGTACTCGAGCCGGTTGCACCGGCTGATACCAGGCTCTATCCGGAACAGCCGGTCATCGACAGCAGGACCGACGGCAACAAGGTGTTCGGCTTCAGCCGCCAGAGTTTCACCTACATACCGGACAAAAGCGGCAAACTGCGCGTGCCACCGGTCGAGCTGGCATGGTGGAATATCGAGAAGGATCAGGAAGAGCTGGCACAACTGTCCGAATGGGACCTCAATGTGGCTCCGGGATCGAGAGCGACAGCCCGGCCACCAGTGCAGTCTGCTCCTTCGGGTGCTCCTGACAATGCACCATCAGCAGGTAGCACAAGTGGCAGCCCGACACCGGTATCGGATTCCCCGGAGACATCCCTGCTCGAGCGCTACTGGTGGATGCTCCTGTTGCTGCCGATCGTCCCGCTCCTCTTCCTGCTTGCCAGGAAAAAGCGCGGCGCTACCAGAAAAGATCTGCCCGAAAAACAACCTGCAGAGCTCCCGGCAAAGAGCGAAAAGCCACGACCGGTCTTCAGGACAGCCATCGAACGCCTCGAACGGGCCTGCCGGGAAAACAAGCCTACCGATGCTGCCTCCGCCCTGCTCTCGGCAGCCGAAGCAACCTGGCCCGAGGATCCGCCGCGCACACTCGGTGCGCTTGCCGCAAGATTCGAAGGAGAAGCCGCCAGGCAGGTCATGCTGCTCGACCGTGCGCTCTATGCCGGCGAGGGTTCGGAATGGAACGGCATGGGTCTGTTGAGTGCCGTCCGGGATGCATGGAACCCCGGCGGCAAAGGCAAGCACGTCGACGATGAGATTCTCGCCCCCCTCTATCCGCAGCGCTAGCATCCGGAATAAAGGGGTCAGAGCCCTTTATCCGCGAAACCCTTATCGTGGGAGCCCGCACCGCGGGCGAATCTTTCGCCGAGGGGGCTCGGCTCCTACAATTGAAGAATTATTGTCCTCGCGAACCTCGTATAGCGAGGTGTGGCGATCTCAGGCTCTGATGAAACAATTCAACTCGAGATTGCCACAGTCACTTCGCTCCTTTGCAATGACACGTGATGGTGTCGGATGCACTAACGCTTGCGTTTCCAGATCATCAGCAGCACCAGGCCAAACAGCATGCCACCAAGGTGGGCGAAGTGTGCGATACCCGACGCGGTACCTGTCACACCGGCCCAGAGTTCGATCCCCGCATAGATAATCACGAACCAGC